>DATHEV010000126.1:0-3408 GCA_035318405.1 Iamia sp. | reverse complement strand
GCGCCGGGCGGCGGCGGGAGGTGGCCGTGGACCGAGATGATGCCGAAGGTGGGCTTGAGGCCGTAGACCCCGCAGGAGTGCGACGGCGTGCGGATCGATCCGCCGAGGTCGCTCCCGACCTCGAGCGCGGTGAACCCGGCGGCGAGGGCGGCGGCCGCCCCGCCGGACGAGCCGCCCGAGGTCCGATCCTCGTTCCACGGGTTGTTGGTGACCCCGAACACGGGGTTGAAGCACTGGTAGTCGATGGCGCCCTCGGGCACGTTCGTCTTCCCGAAGATG
This sequence comes from Iamia sp., assembly GCA_035318405.1. Taxonomy (GTDB): domain Bacteria; phylum Actinomycetota; class Acidimicrobiia; order Acidimicrobiales; family Iamiaceae; genus Iamia. The sequence continues at coordinate 3,129 of DATHEV010000126.1, read as the reverse complement.
ACTGCCCCCGCGGCGCGCAGGCGGGCGGTGACGTCGGCGTCGACCTCGGGGACGAAGGCGGCGAACTCCTCCAGCCCGGCGGTGGTCCGCATCCCGGCCGTCTGGAACGTCTCCTTCAGGGTCATGGGGACCCCGTGCAACGGCCCCCAGCTCTCGCCCCGCACGAGGGCGGCGTCCGCCTCCTGGGCGCGGGTGCGAGCGGCGTCCTCGTCGATCGTCACCACGGCGTTGATCCCGGGGTTCAACCGGGCGATGCGATCGAGGTAGAGCTCGAGCAGCTCGACGCTCGAGATCTCCTTGGCGCGGATGGCGGCGGCGAGCGCCGGCGCCGACATGAAGGCATGGTCCGTGGTCATGATCGGGGCTGTGCCTCTCGTTGGAGGGTGGAGATCAATCGAACAGCTCCGGGTCGGTGCGGCAGATCTCCTGCCACAGCGGGGCGAAGCTGAAGTGCCCGGCGGCCGGGTACCCCGTGATGCCGCGCGAGTACTCGGCGGCCTCGTGGGAGATCACGTGGGGCGTTCCGGCGGCCATGGCCATCAGCTGGGCCTGGCAGCTGCGCTCCATGGTGATGAACCAGAACGCCGCCTCGTCGACCGTCTGCCCGACCGTGAACACGCCGTGGTTGCGGTGGATCGCCGCCTTGCCGGTGGTGAAGTGCGAGGCCAGCTCCTTGCCCGCCTCGACCTCGAAGACCACGGCGCCGCCCTGCGCCTCGATGACCGTGTGGTCCTCGTAGAAGATGCAGGAGTCCTGCGTCAGCGGGGCCAGGGGGATGCCGAGCGAGCTGAACGACTTGCCGTACACCGAGTGGGCGTGGGCGGCGGCGTTGACCTCCGGCCGGGCGTGGTGGATCGCCGAGTGGATGGCGTAGGCCGCCTGGTTCACGGGCTGGTCGCCGTAGACGACCGCGCCGGAGTGGTCGACGAGCACGAGGTCGCTGACCCGCGTGTGCCGGAAGCTCAGGCCGAACGGGTTCACCCAGAAGCAGTCGGTGTACTCCGGGTCCCGCACCGTGATGTGGCCGGCGACGCCCTCACCGAAGCCCAGACGGCCGAAGATGCGCAGCGCACCGGCGAGCTTCTGCTTCCGCTCGAGACGCTCCTCCTCCACCGTCGCGAACGTCTGGCCCAGCTCGACCGACACGTCCTTGGGGGTCAGCTCGATGCCGTCGATCGTTCGAGGTCCTGCACCTGTCGTCAGCGCCATGGCGCCAACGTAGGTGCATCGACCGATTTGGTCAAGAGACTTGGTCAAACGCCCAATGATGATGCGCAGCGTGACGGCCCTTGCCCATCCGGGGTGGGACGCGTACGATGTTGGTCATCTGACCTACTCAGACGACCTCCGAGGAGCGCACGTGGCCACGACCTTCACCCGCATGGACGAGTCGACCCCCGAGCAGTGGCAGGCCATCGGTCAGGCCGTGCGCCGGAGCAACCAGCGAGCGGCCGATCGCGTGCTGGCGATGCTGCGCTCGCTCGAGGAGATCCGCGACGAGTTCGCCACCGACCAGCTGGAGCACAGCTTGCAGACCGCCACCCGGGCCGAGCGGGCCGGGGCCGACCTCGAGGTGGTGATCGCGGCCCTTCTCCACGACGTCGGCAAGGCGGCGACCATCCACAACCACGGTGCCATCGCCGCCGAGATCCTCCGGCCCTACGTGCGCGACGACGTGTACCAGATGGTGCGCATCCACCAGGACTTCCAGGGCCTCCACTTCTTCCACCACCTCGGTGGCGACCGCGACGCCCGGGAGAAGCACCGTGACCAGGTGTCGCCCGAGGTCTTCGCGCTCACCGCCCGGTTCGCCGACGAGTGGGACCAGACCAGCTTCGACCCCGACTACGACACGGAGTCCGTCGAGCACTTCGAGCCCGCCCTGCGGGCCCTGTTCGACCGCCCCCAGATCGCCGTCGGCGCCCCCACCGACCCCGACCAGGCGGCCTGACCACTCCCCCGTCCCTGCCGGGACGCGTCAGGGGCGGAGGTGGGCGTTGAGGCGGGCGGCCTGGCGGGTGAGGTGGTCGCGCTCGGGGAGGCTGGACGCCGAGCGGGCGGCGTCGGCGTAGAGCCGGGCGGCGGTGACGGGATCGCCGTCCCGCTCGTGGAGGTAGGCGGCGACGGCGGTGTGACGGGGCAGGGCGGGGTCGAGCTCCGCCAGGGCGGCCAGGCCGGCGCGTGGGCCGTCGGCCTCACCGACGGCGACGGCCCGGTTGAGACGGGCGACCGGGCTGTCGGTGAGACGCACCAGCTCGTCGTACCACTCGACGATCTGCACCCAGTCGGTCTCCTCGGCCGTCCGGGCGTCGGCGTGGAGGGCGGCGATGGCGGCCTGGGCCTGGTACTCGCCCAGGCGGTCGCGGGCGAGCGCGGCCTGGAGCACGACGACGCCCTCGGCGATCAGGTTCGTGTCCCACCGGCTGCGGTCCTGCTCGGCCAGGGGCACGAGCCGGCCGGCGGGGTCGGCCCGGGCCGGGCGCCGGGCGTGGTGGAGCAGCATGAGGGCGAGCAGGCCGGCGACCTCCTCGTCGTCGGCCCGGTCCGCCAGCTGGCGGGTGAGTCGGATCGCCTCGCCGGCGAGGTCGACGTCGCCGGAGTAGCCCTCGTTGAAGACCAGGTAGAGGACGCGCAGCACCGTCGCGACATCACCGGCCTGGTCGAACCGGACGTCCGCGACGGTCCGCTTGGCCCGGCTGATCCGCTGGGCCATGGTCGCCTCCGGCACGAGGTAGGCCTCGGCGATCTGACGCGTGGTCAGGCCACCGACGGCCCGCAGGGTGAGGGCGACGGCCGACCCCGGGGACAGGGACGGGTGGGCGCACAGGAAGTACAGCCCGAGCGTGTCGTCCACCGCCTCGGCCGGGCCGGCCGTGGGCTCGGCCTCGACGCGCTCCTCGCGGTTCCGCCGGGAGGTCTCGGCGCGGGTGGCATCGAGGAACTTTCGCCAGGCCACGGTGACCATCCAGCCCTTGGGGTCACGCGGCGGGTCGTCGGGCCACACCCGCACGGCCTCGACGAGTGCGTCCTGCACAGCATCCTCGGCCGCCGCGAAGTCGGCGCCGCGACGGACGAGGACACCGATCACCGCAGGCACCAGCTCCCGCAGCAGCGACTCGTTCACTCAGT
>DATHEV010000125.1:0-3487 GCA_035318405.1 Iamia sp. | reverse complement strand
TCGCCGCTCCCCGGTCGGCCCGGCCCACCGGGTGCTGGCCGACGGCGCCCGCCTGCCGGTGGCCGACGCCAGCCTCGACGCGGTCGTGCTGATGAACGCCTTCCTCTTCGCCCCGGAGTGCGCCCGGGTCCTCCGTCCCGGTGGTGCCCTCGTGTGGGTCAACAGCCGTGGCCCCGAGACCCCGATCCACCTCCCCGCCGAGACCGTGGTCGCCGCCGTCGGTGGCGACTGGACGGCGACCGCCAGCGAAGCCGGCACCGCCACCTGGTGCGTCGCCCTCCGCCCGTCGCCGAACAACTGATAGCGCCCGCTATCATCTGATGGCGATGACTGACATCCTGATCAGGGACGTACCCGACGACGTGCTGGCCGCCATCGACGCCAACGCCCGTCGGCAGGGCCTCTCCCGCGCCGACTACCTCCGCCGAACCCTGGCCCGCGAGCGCGGGCCGGTCGAGCGGAAGGTGACGGTCGAGGACCTGAAGCGGAGCGCCGAGATCGTCAAGGACGGACTCGACCCCGAGGTGATGCGCAGCGCCTGGTCGTGACCGGCTGGCTGATCGACACCTCGGCGTACGTCCGGCTGCCCGATGCAGACGATGCGGAGGGGTGGTCGAACAAGATCGAGCGCGGCCTCGTGCGGCTCTCGACCGTCACCCGCCTCGAGCTCGGGTACACGGCACGTTCCTTTGAGGGCTTGCGCGAGCTGGTAACGACCGCTCCGATGGCACTGATGCCGGTGGAGTACATGAGGCCGCCGATCGAGGACCGGGCGGCCGAGGTGCAGGTCTTGCTGGCCGAGCGCGGGTACCACCGGGCCGCCTCCGTGGCCGATCTGCTCGTCGCCGCCGCCGCCGAGGCGGCTCGGCTGACGGTCCTCCACGTCGACCGCGACTTCGAGCTGATCGCCGAGGTGACGGGTCAGCCGACAGAGCGGCTGGCGGGCGACTGGGGCTAGGCCGCGCGGCGGCGGGCGATCTCGTGGAGGTGGTCGGCGGTGACGAGGCCGATGAGGCGCTCGTCGGCGTCGACGACGGCGACCCACCCGGCGTCGTCGAGCAGCAGGGCGGCGAAGGCGTCCTTGAGGGTGTGGCCCTCGCCGACCCGTGCGTCGAGGGCGACGGCGGCGTCGCCCACGGTGACCTTCGAGGTCGGCGCGCCGGCGTCGCCCTCGGTGGCGGAGTAGCGCAGCACGCCGACGAGACGGTCGTCGCGCACCACCGGGGCGTGGACCCAGCCGGCGGCGTCGAACCGGCGGCGGGCCTCGGTCAGTGGCAGGTCGGCGTCGAGGACCAGCTCGGCCGGGCGGACGTCGGCTCGGTCGAGAGGGACGACGTCGAGCCGCTTGAGGCCGCGGTCGGAGCCCACGAAGTCCGCCACGAAGGGCGACGCCGGCCGGTCGAGCACCACCTCGGGCGTGTCGTACTGGGCCAGCACGCCGCCCACCTGGAGCACGGCGATGCGGTCGCCGAGGGTGACGGCCTCGTCGACGTCGTGGGTGACGAACACGATGGTCTTGCGCACCGTCTCCTGGAGACGCAGGAACTCCTGCTGGAGGCGGTCACGGCTGATCGGGTCGACGGCGCCGAAGGGCTCGTCCATCAGCAGGAAGGGTGGGTCGGCGGCCAGGGCCCGGGCCACGCCCACCCGCTGGCGCTGCCCCCCCGAGAGCTGGTGGGGGTAGCGCTCGCGGTACTCGTCGGGCGGCAGGCCCACCAGGTCGAGGAGCTCGTCGGTGCGGGCCCGGATGCGGGTCTTGTCCCAGCCGAGCAGGCCCGGGACGGTGCCGATGTTGTCGCCCACGCTCTGGTGGGGGAACAGGCCGACCTGCTGGATGACGTAGCCGATGCGCCGGCGCAGCCCGACGGGATCGACGTCGGTGACGTCCTCGCCGTCGAGGAGGATCCGCCCGGAGGTGGGCTCGATGAGCCGGTTGATCATCCGCATGGTGGTGGTCTTGCCGCACCCCGACGGCCCCACGAGCATGCAGATCTCGCCCTCGCGGACCTCGAGGCTCAGGTCGCGCACGGCCACCTGTCCGTTGTCGTAGCGCTTGGTGACGGTGTCGAGGGTGATCATCGGGTTGCCCTCCCGGGGGCTGGGGGAGTACCGGCGCCGTGACCCATTCCCATCGGGAAGACCTGAATCCCGGTCGGGTTCGTTGGCATTGGCTGGCCGGCAGGCTACCGTCACGCCGGATCCCACCATCTGACCCAACGACCGCGATGTGGCGGTCGATCGGCCGGCAACCCGGGGCGCGTACGACGACGACGCGGGAGGGCACCGTGCAGCACCACCCAGCGAGAGTCCAGGCGTGACCGCGCTCGTGCTGGCGGTCGGCAACACCGACAAGTGGTGGTTCGGCGAGTGGGTCGGCCGCGAGGTCAACCAGGACAAGATCATCGCCGCCACCCGCGAGCACGTCCTCCTCACCGTGGCCGCCGTGGTCATCGGGCTGGTCATCGCCATCCCGGCGTCGATCCTGGTGGTCCGCTTCCCGCTCCTCAAGGGTGCCGTCCTGGGTGTCGCCGGCGCCCTCTACACCATCCCCTCGTTGGCGCTGTACGGGTTCCTGGTCCCCTACCTCGGCCTCAGCTACCGCACCGCCCTCGTGCCGCTCGTGCTCTACACCCTGCTGATCCTGGTGCGGAACACCGTCACCGGGCTGGAGCAGGTCCCCGCCGAGGTGCGTGACGCAGCCGACGGCATGGGCATGAGCCGCCGCCAGCGGCGGTGGCGCGTCGAGATGCCGCTCGCCCTCCCATCGATCATGGCGGGCGTCCGCATCGCCACCGTGAGCACCATCGGCATGCTCACCATCGCCGCCCTCGTGGGCCTCGGCGGGCTGGGCCGGCTCATCCTCTCGGGCCTGAACCTGCCCATGCGCACGGCCGTCACCGTCGGCGTCGGGCTGTCGGTCGGACTCGCCGTCCTCGCCGATGTCGGGCTGGCCCTTCTCGGCCGTTGGCTGACGCCGTGGACCCGCCGGCCCCGCCGGCGCCGGGGCGAGAGCGAGGCCACCGACCCGGTCGCCGGGATCGCGATGCTGCCCGATGGGGCGGTGACCGCATGATCGTGGCCGTCGGTGGGCTGCTGGCCCGCGTCGCCCCCTCCGACGACAACCTGGTCGTCCAGACCGTCGACTTCCTGCGGGACCAGGCGAACTACCGGGGCAACGGCGGCATCACGACCCGCATCCTCGAGCACGTCCAGATCTCGTTCGTGGCCGTCGTCGCCGCCATCGTCATCGCCGTGCCCATCTCGCTGTGGCTGGGCCACAAGCGGCGCTTCGGCCTGCTCGTCATCAACATCTCCAACGTGGGTCGGGCCCTGCCCAGCTTCGCCATCCTGGTGGTGGGCAACCAGCTCCTCGGCCTCGACGAGAAGCCGGTGATCGGCCTGGTGAGCGTGTTCCTCGCCCTGGTGGCACTGGCCGTCCCCCCGATCGTCACCAACACCTACGTGGGCATCTCCGAGGTGCCCGACG
>DATHEV010000124.1:0-5982 GCA_035318405.1 Iamia sp. | reverse complement strand
GCTCGGCCCGCTCGGCCCGCTCGGCCACGGCGGTGGGCAGGGGGCCGTGGGCCAGGTGGTCGAGGATGCGGGCCGCGGCTTCGGCGGGGGTGAGCACGGACGTGTCGATCTCCAGGTCGTAGTGCCCGGGCCGGTGGACCTCGTCCTGCCAGCGGCGGACGGCGGGGGTGGGTGCGGCGTCGGGACCGAGTGCCTCGTAGCCGGCACCGCTCGCCCGCCGGCGTCGCACCACCTCGTCGAGGGGGCAGCGCACGCCGACGACCCAGGCCGGCAGCCCGGCGAGGCGACCGGCCACGATGGCCCAGGTGCCGAGCGGTCGGGAGTGGCCCTCGTGGTGGCCCACGTCGACCACCACGGCCTGGCCCTCGCGGCTGCGCCCGGCGACCTCGTCGTACAGATCCGCGATCAGGCCGGGCAGGGCGGCCTCGACGTCCGGTCGTTCGCCACCGGGACGCAGCCCGAGACCGGGCTGGAGGGCGGCGGGCGTGGCCGCCCGCGACGTCTCGACGCCGAGGTTCGTCCAGACCCGGTCGTCGGCGGCGGCGAGGGCCTCGGCGACGGTGGACTTCCCCGACCGGGGGGCGCCGTTGAGGATGACGACCGGCCCCGGCGCGGCGGTCATCCGTCGCCGACCTGCCCGTCGGTCATCTCCCGCAGGACGTCCAGGTGACCGAGGTGGCGGGCCGTCTCGTCGATCATGTGGAGCATCACGTAGCGCAGGTTCACGGTGCCGAGGAACTGGTTGGGGATGGCGCTGACGCTGTCGAGCGTGAGGTCGGCGGCGATGGCCCGGGACGTGGCGCAGGCCTCGTCGTAGGCGGCGACGGCGGTCTCGACGGACAGGCCGGCGTCGGGGACGAACGAGCCCTCGATGTCGGACGCCTCGGGCTCGCCGGTCAGGTGGTGGCGGAACCAGCGACCCTCGACGTAGGTGAGGTGGGTGACGAGGCCCAGCACGGTGAGCCCGCTGCGCGTGGCCACGCTGGTGGCGCCGTCCCGATCGAGGCCGAGGGCCTTCTGCCCCACCACCGCCCGGTCCCAGTCCAGGAACCCCTCGAGGATCCCCCGCTCGTCGCTCGGGATCTCGAGGGCGGCCACGGTCGGAGGCTACGACGGGGCGTTGCCGGTCGCCCGTCGATTCGCCAGGCTCGACGGCATGAGCCCCACCATCGCCACCACCACCGACATCGACCGGGACGGCCTGCTCGACTTCGTCCGCCCCCGGCACCGCATGGTGCTCGTCACCGAGCGGGCCGACGGCCGGCCCCAGCTCTCGCCGGTGACCGCGGGGGTCGACGGCGAGGGCCGCATCGTGATCTCGACCTACCCCGAGCGGGCCAAGACGGCCAACCTGCGCCAGCGGGCCCGGGCCAGCGTGATGGTCCTGTCCGACGAGTGGAACGGCCCGTGGGTCCAGGTCGACGGGGCCGCCGAGGTCATCGACCTGCCCGACGCCCTCGAGCCGCTCGTCGACTACTACCGGTCGATCTCGGGCGAGCACCCCGACTGGGACGAGTACCGCGAGGCCATGACCCGCCAGGGCAAGGCGCTCATCCGGATCACCCCCGAGCGCTGGGGCCCCGTCGCCACCGGCGGCTTCCCCGCCCGCCTGGCCGACTGACAGCCCCCAGCCCCCTCGCCGAACTTTGTGCGAGCTTCACCGCTGTAGGGCGAAGGTCGCACAAGGTTCGGCTCTCAGCGGGGTGACGGGCGGCCGGAGCGGACGAGGAGGTCGGCCCAGGGGTCGTCGGTGTCCGGCTCGGCGACGGCACCGGGCCAGCCGGCGGTGGCGGCGAGCAGCCGGGCGCAGACGGCGGCCGGCGGCTCGAAGGGGACGTCCAGGCCGGCACTGACGTCGTGGGCGTGGAGCGCCAGCTCGAGCCCACCCCGGGGGGCGAAGGGGGCCGGCCCGGTGACCACGGGTCCGCCGCGGGAGAACAGGGTGGCCCGGGCGTCGGGCGGCGCGGTGCGGATGACGGCGGCCAGCATCCCCACCACGGCCCGGAGCCCGTCGAGCATGTCGGCGGGGCCGGCGTGGGGCAGGGCCCGCAGGAGGTCGAAGGCCGGGTAGCCGTCCTGCTTCCGGGAGGCCAGGTTCAGGGCGTACGAGAACACGCAGTCGATGGTGTGGTCGGCGGTGGCCAGGCAGGTCCACTCCAGCGTGCCGGCCGGCACCGACCAGTCCCGGTCGAAAGCCGATCCCCACGCGGTCAGCGCCAGGTCGCCCACGACCTCCAGGTCCTCGGCCGTGAAGGCCACGTCGTCACCCATCACCCGATCCTGCCGCAATCGGCGTGCTCGAAGGGCCGAGGCCGGCCACGCTGCGGGGATGACCACGATCACCGACGCCCTGCGCTCCGACCTGGTCGGAGCGCTCGAGGCCGGCGACCGGCCTCGGGCCTCCGCCCTGCGGGTCGGCCTGGCCGCGGTGGCCAACGCCGAGGCCGTCGACGCCGCCGGCCCGACGGTGGCCGCCGGTCTCCGGGGCGACGTCGCCCGCCGGGACCTGAGCGCCGCAGAGGTCGCGGCGGTCCTGGCCACCGAGCGGGACGACCTCCGCGACCAGGCCGCCGCCCTCCGTGCCCGGGGTCGCCCCGAGGCTGACGACCTCGACGATCGGGCCGCCGTCCTCGCCGCCCACCTCCCGACGGAGCTTCCCACCGATGAGCGCCAGCCCCGCACGACGTCACACTGACGATGCCCACCCTCGAGGAGATCGCATGACGCCCGAGTCCGACCGTTTCCGGCGGGTCGCCGCCGCCTTCACCCGCGTCGTCGAGGCCGTGCCCGACGACGCCTGGGACGCCCCGGCCCCGCCCGAGGGCTGGCGGGCCCGCGACGTCATCGGTCACCTGACCGAGTGGTTCCCGGCCCTCTTCCTCGACAGCTGGGGCGTGCCACGCCCGGAGCTGCCGTCGATCGAGGACGATCCCGTCGGGGCGTGGGCGGGCCTGCGTGACGCCGTCCAGGCCGCCCTCGACGACCCGGCCGTGGCCGATCAGGAGCGGGACATCCGGCCCGGCACCATGACCTTCGCCGGCGCCGTCGACCAGCTCGGCACCAACGACGTGGTCATGCACCAGTGGGACCTGGCCCGGGCCACCGGCGGCGACGAGCGTCTCGACCCCGACGAGGTCCACACCCTCCTCGTCGGCATCGAGCCCATGGACGAGATCCTCCGCCAGAGCGGCCAGTACGGCCCCCGCGTCGAGGTCCCCGACGACGCCGACGAGCAGACGAGGCTGATCGCCTTCATCGGCCGCCACCCCTAGGCCACGGTTCGCCTCTGACCTAGGTGACCGTCCGGCGGCGCTTCCCGCTCATCCAGAGGGCGACGTCCAGCACCCGGATGAGCGAGATGTCGTCGTCGATCTCGGTGCGCGTCCTGATGCCGAGCAGCCGGGCCTGGAGGCTGTCGTGGTCACGGAGCAGGTCGCGCAACGGTCGCCAGTAGCCGTCGCCGTCCCGCCGGTGCAGCTCCTCGCGGACGACACCGTCGTAGACGGGGAGCAGACGGGGGCGCTTGCGGGCGAGGAGCTTGCCGGCGGTCACCCAGCCGCAGCCGGGAACCTCACGGACGAGCCTCCAGAGCTGGTCGGCCGGGGACCCGGGACCGATGACGTCGTCGTCGGCGTCCCAGAGGTCGACGTCGGTCGGGATCTCGCCCAGCAGGGAGGCGAACCGGGCGCCGTCGTCGTCGAGCAGGGTGAGGACGGCCTCGCCGGGGATGTCCACGCTGAGGAGCGAGACGGCGACGATGTCGTCGGCGTCGAACCGGTCGCGGGCGCCGGGGCGCGACCCGCCGCCGCCGAGCGTGTCGAACCGGCGGCCGGTGAACGTGGCGAAGTACTCCGCCACGTCGGCGACCGCTCGCTCGTCGAACGCGGCACCCACGTCCTCGAGCGCGATGGGCTGTTCCGTCACGGGCAGTACCCCCCTGTCGAGGGCAGAGTCTGCCAGAGGTCGGCCCTCCTGATCAGGGGTGGAGGGCCAGGGTGGCTTCCACCTCGACGGCGATGCCGGCGGGGAGGGACGAGACGCCGACGGCGAGGCGGGCGTGCTCGCCCCGCTCGCCGAACACCTGGACGAAGACCTCGGAGGCGCCGTCGATGACGGCGGTGTGGTCGGCGAAGTCGGGGGTGGCGTGGACGACGCCGAGGACGCGCAGGAAGCGGTCGACCCGGTCGAGGCTCCCCAGCTCGGCCTGGACCGTGGCCAGCAGGCTCAGCGCCGCCAGCCGGGCGGCTTCGACCCCGTCGGCCACGGTGAGGTCGTCACCCAGGCGGCCGATGACGAGGGTGCCGTCGGCCCCCAGGGGGATGTGCCCGCTGGTGTGGAGGACGCCGTCGTGGACCACGGCGCTGCGGTAGCGCCCGGCGGGCGGGAAGACGGGGGGCAGGTCGAGGTCGGTCAGATCGGGGAACGTCGGCATGACCCCAGCCGACCACGCCCGGCCCGCCACCGCCATGACCTCCGAGGTAGCCCCGCCCGGCCGGCGCCGGGTCACACTGGGGGCGTGGGGGTGCCTGATCCGCTGGCGGCGGCCATCGCCGAGAACGCCCTCTGGTGCGATCACGTCGGCCGGGCGATCGGGGCCCGGACCGCCGTCGACGTCCACCGGTGGTGGTCGGACGCCCGCATGCCGCCGTTCCACCCCGACGCCGTGAGCCTGGTGCCGGGCGTGGCCGCCAGAGACCTGCTGGCCGGCGTCGACGTCGGGCCCGGCTGTTCGGTGAAGGACAGCCACGCCGACGTCGACCTGGCGCCGGCCGGGTTCTCGGTCGCCCTGACCGGACGGTGGTGGCACCGCCCCCCCGGCCCGGTTCCGGCCTCGGCCCTGATGCCCGCCGTCGTGGCCCTCGGCGACGAGGTGGTCGGGGGCGTGCTGGCCGGCGACCCGGCGATGCGCCTGGTGGCCGCCCGCGACGACCAGGGGAGGGTCCGGGCCCGTGCCGTCCTGCACGACGCCGACCCCGGGGCCGGCGCCGTCGTCGGCGTGTCGAACCTCACCGCCGATCCCGGCTTCGAGGCCCAGGCCTGGCGGGCCATCGTCGGCGTCGCCTCCGGGCGTCACCTGGTGGGCTGGGAGCGGGAGGAGGACCTGGCGTCGGTGGTGGCCGTCGGCGGTCGAACACTCGGCCCGCTCCGGGTCTGGCTCCGCCCCGACGACTGAGGGCCGGTCAGGACGGCCGGGGGAGGAGGACACCCCGCGCGGCCAGGTCGTACTGGAAGGCGACGAACTCGGCCGGCGCCAGCGTGATGTCCCAGCGGGTGCGCTGCTTGGCGGGCGCCCAGCCCTCCCAGTGCTTGCGCACCTTCGTGCTCGACGGGCACCCGACGGTGATGGCGCCGAGGCCGGTGCCCAGGCGGAGGTAGGTGCCGACGTGCTCGTCGTAGCCCGGGTCGCCACCCGAGCCGGTCTCGTCGCCGCCCGACCCGCCGACGTGGCGGATGAGCGACCCCGACTCGACGTGGGCCGGCAGCGCCACCCGGGTGGTCCCGGTGCCCAGGCGGTGGTGGAGCACCACGGCCCGGTCGGCGACCTCGACCCGCGCCCGGACCCGACCGCTCCGGCCCATGACGAGGGCGACGAGGATCACGCCCAGACCGGCCAGGAGGGCGATGCCGAACGACGAGCGGGCGATCAGCTCGAGGTGCTCGCGGATCACCGGGCCGGTGGGCTCGCCGCCGGCGGCATCGACGGCCCGCCACGCATCGGTGAGGGTGCTGGGGTCGGACCGGATCAGACCGGCCAGCCCCGCCAGCCAGAGGATCACCAGGACCCAGCCCGTGCGCCGGATCCGCCGGTCGCGGCCGACCTGCCCGGGACGGCCGGGCCGACCCTGACGGCGCCGGGCCTGGTCGTCGGCCATGTGGGTGCGGCGGACGTGGTCGGCCAGGTTGGCGCCCTTGAGGCTGGCGGCGCAGCCGGGGCAGGGGAGCCGGTCGTTCGGGAACAGGTTCGCCTTGTCGGCGGCCGCC
>DATHEV010000123.1:0-11382 GCA_035318405.1 Iamia sp. | reverse complement strand
TACTTGGAGACGTAGGCGCCGGTGGTCTTCGGGAGGGTCCGGACCTTGATGACCCGGAACGTGCGCCCGCAGTGCCCGACCCGCTCGTGGACGAAGAAGGGGTTGGCGCGCAGGGCGACGAGCGAGACCAGCGCGGCCACGCCGACCACGGGGAGTGACAGGAGGGCGAGGGGCAGGCCGACGACGAGGTCGAGAGCGCGCTTGCTCAGGGCCGATGGGGAGGTGGCATCCAATGGTGGGGTCCCGGGGTCTGGGGGTCCAGGTGGAGGCCACGTCGGGTTCGGCGCGGGGTGTGGTCTGAGGCCTCGTCAGATCTTCGGCGGCGGGGCGTGGTGTCCTCCCCCGAACGGGCGAGAATCATGACGAAGTTGTGACGCTCGTCGCACCCCGGCACGGAGCGTGACGGGTCTCGCGCCGGCTGTCAGCCGGGGGTCGTCGGCTCCGGCTCGCGGCCCGGGACGAGGGCGATCGGGCGGGTGAGGGCCAGATCGGCGGCCAGGTCGTCGCCGTCACCGAGGTCGAGCGCCACGTGCAGCGCGGTGGGTCGCAACCGGGCCGACGGCACGGCGAGGAGCCGGTAGGCGCCGGCGGCGCGCGGCGGCAACCGGAGCTCGAGCTCGATGGTGTGGCGGCCCTCGGCGGGCACCGCGATCGTGTACGAGATCACCGCCCGGCCGTCCTCGGCCTGGACCGAGGCCGGGGTGGCGGGGGCGTCGCCGCCGGCCGACACCAGGGTCGTGCCCCGCGGCACGTAGAGGCTCACCAGGCCGCGGTACACCCCGGCCCGCTCGGAGGAGTCGAAGGGCCCGAACACGTACCGGGGCTCGGTCGCCCCCGCCGGGGCGGTGTTGGCCACCGTGATCGTCGCCCGCACCGTCCCGACGTCGCCGGCCGGGCGGCTGCCCTCGAGGGCCAGGGCGGTGTCGACGTAGTAGTCGAGCTTGTTGCCGCTGATGTTCTGCACGCCGAGGTGGACGTGCTCGGCGGCCGGGTCCGGGAGCGTGGCGTCGGCCCCGAAGGCGGCGATCGCGGCCTGGGCGCCGGTGTCGCGGGTCCACATGGCCAGGTGGCGCTGCGATGCCGTCTGCAACATGGCCTCACCCAGCCCTCGCAGCGACGGGATCTCGCCGTCGAGGAGGCGGTCGAAGGCGGCCTCGGCCACGTCGGCCAGCACGTCGGCGCGCTCGTCGATGTCGGGGTAGCGGACGTAGGCCTCGTTGAGCGTGAGGGCCACGACGTTGGTGGCGTCGACGGTGCCCAGCTCGGCCACCTCGACCGGACCGGTGGCCTGGAGCAGGGCGGCCAGCCCGACGGGATCGACCTGGATGACGCCGTCGGCCCGCTCGCCCGTCGCCTGCTCGTACATGGCCAGCAGCGTGGGCGCCATGACGGGGAGCTCGGCGGCGACGGTGGTGTTGCGCCAGCGCTCGGTGATGTCGAAGCCCGCCCAGCGGGCGCGGAGGTCCTCGGGCAGATCGACCTGGTCGTCCGGGACGGGCTCGGTCAGGTCGAGCTCGTCGATGCGGCCGAACTCGCCCACCGTGACCTGGCCGTCCTCGGCCTCCAGCACGCCGTAGCTGAGGATCATCCCGCCGGCGCCGCGCATCTCGGCCGGGTTGGCCACGGCGACGAGGAAGCGGCGGGGGCCGTGGGCGCCGCTGAGGTCCTCGACGATCTCCAGGCCCTGGGCCACCGAGCGGAACTGCCGGGACCGCGACTCGGACTCGTCGGTGACCTCCTCGTGGAGGTCGCGGACGGGCCCGAGGAGCCACGGGGAGTCGTCGCCGTCGTCGCGGCGGGGGAGGGCGGCGGCCGCCGCGGCCAGCTGCTGGCGCACGGCGACGATGGCGGGGGCGTCGACCCGGCCCGTCCGCAGCGCCACCTCGAGCCGGCCGCTCTCGTCGGCGAGGGGCCGCCCGGCCCGGAGGATGCGCCGGCCGGCGTCGATCAGCTCGAGGCTGTCGCCGGTCGAGCCCCGCAGCGACCGCAGGTTCGGCCCGGCCACCGGCAGCCCGCCGACCAGGTCGAGGGCGGGGTTCCCGTAGAGCCGGCCGTTGGCCGTGGCGGCCTGGCCGTAGGCGGCGTCGAGGTGGTCCTCGGCCTCGCCCAGCCGGCCCTGCTCGACGAGGTCGTCGACCCGGTCGAGCTGGTCGCGGGCGGATCGCAGGTCGGACGCGGCCCGGGCCAGCGAGAGGGCGGCGAAGCCCCCCACCACCAGCCCGATGCCGGCCACGGCGAGCACGATCCAGCGGACGGCGGGCCGCCGCCAGGCCGCGGGGCGACCCGATCGCCCGCGGCGCCGGGCCGTCCGGTCGCGGCGTCGCATGCTCGGCTCAGGTGGGGCGCGAGCCGTTGCGGCTGCGGCCGAAGAGGCGGGAGAGGTCGCCGACGGTGCTGGCCGACGGGGCGGCGTCCGCCGTGTAGTCGTAGTGGTACGGGGCCAGGCTGCCCTGGTCCTCGAAGCGGTTGAGCACCATGCCCAGCACCCGGATCTGGTTGCGGGCCAGCTCGGCCTTGGCCCGCTGCACGGCCGGGAGCGGCACCCGCCCCGTCTCGACCACCAGCAGCGCCCCCGTCGCCAGCCGGCCGATGCCGAGGGCGTCGGCGACGGGCAGCACCGGCGGGGTGTCGATGAGGACGAAGTCGGCGTGCTCGCGCAGCGCCTCCAGGACCTGGGCCGTGCGGGGCCCGCCGAGGAGCTCCGACGGGTGGCTGACGGGCTGCCCGGCGGGCAGGACGAACAGGGCGCCGCGCCCGGGGTAGCCCCGGTCGGTGGTGTCGTCGTCGGGATCGGCGGCCTCGGCGGCGGTGTCGCCCGTCAGCCCCACGCGCACCAGGCAGTCGGCGACGGTGGCCCGGCCGCTCAGCACGTCGCTCACGCCCCGGGTGTTCTCCACCCCGAAGCGGGTGTGGAGGTCGGGCCGGCGCAGGTCGAGGTCGACGGCGACCACCATCGGCCCCGACGCCGCGATCGACTCGGCCAGCGCCGCGCAGGTCGACGTCTTGCCCTCGCCCGGCACCGCGCTCGTGATCATGATGCTCGGGTTGGCCAGCTCGGTCGTGGCCACCAGGACGTTCGACCGCAGGGTGCGGAAGGCCTCGTCGTGGGACACCAGGCCGGCGGCGGCCGGGGCGCGGGGGCGCCGCACGCGGGCACGGCGCGGTCCTTCAGCGGCCACGTCCGCCTCCTGCTCCCGCCGGCATGTCGGTGCCCAGCGACGGGATCACGCCCAGCACGGGCAGCTCGATGAGCCGCTCGGCGTCGTCGGGGGTGCGGATGCTGATGTCGAGGTAGTCGAGGAGGAGCACGACGGCGACGGCCAGGCCGGCGCCCAGCACGACGGCCAGGACCAGGTTCTTGATCAGCCCGCTCGACTCGGGGACGGTGGGCAGCCGGGCCCGCTGGAAGATGTAGGCGGGCAGGACGGGGACGTCGCCCTCGCCGCCGGTGGCGGTGCCCGGCTCGAAGTCCCGGATCTGCTCGACGAAGGCGTCGGCCAGTCCGTTGGCCAGGGCCTGGGCCCGGGCCGGATCGGCGTCGACGACGTCGATGTAGAGCAGCTGCGTCGCCGGCTCGGGCTCGGTGGTGGTCTTGCCCACCAGGTTCTCGGCCGAGACCTCCTCGCCGGTGAGGTCGATGGCGCGGGCCGCGATGGGCTCGCTGTCGATCATCACCGAGAAGGTGACGACGAGACGATCGAGGGCCAGGGCCCGGTCGCCCGAGAGGTCGTTCTGGTCCGACTCGAGGGTGCGGGACCCGATGTAGAGGGTGCTGCGGGCCGTGTAGGTCTCGCCCCGCGGCGTGATCGACCAGCCCACGGCCAGAGCGACCACGACGGTCAGCAGGATCAGGAGCCACCGGCGGCGGAGGAGGGCCAGGTAGCGGCGCAGCTCCAAGTCCGGCGTCTCCTTCGTCGTGGGCAGCGGTCCGGCGGACGTCGCCAGGGTCGAGCCTAGGTATTCGCCGTGACGGACGTCCGGACCTGCCGTGGCGCTGGTCACCCCCGATCTCGAACTCGGTGGGGTAGGTGCCCGAAACCGGTCGTCCATCCCACCGAGTTCGCTCAGTGGCGGGCGACCTCGGCGTAGACGTCCCGGGTGCGGCGGCCCATGGCGGGACCGCCGAAGCGGTCGGCGACGGTGCACCGGGCGCGGGCCGCGCGCGACTCGGCGAGGGGTCGGTCGGTGAGCTGCTCGACGACCGCGGCGGCGAGCGCGCCCGGGTCGCGGGCGGGGACGATGCGGCCGTCGACGCCGTCGTCGACCAGGTCGGCGCTGCCGGCCACGTCGGTCAGCACGATCGGGACACCGGCCCGCATGGCCTCCATGGGGGCGTAGGGCGCGCCCTCGAAGACCGACGACATGGCGAAGACGTCGAGGCTGGTCAGGGCCCGGTCGGCCTCGGGGAGGTGGGGGACCAGGTGGAGCCGCTCGTCGAGCCCGGCGCGGTCGACGGCCGTCGTGACCTCGTCGCGCAGGGCGCCGTCGCCCACGATCACGAAGTGGGCGTCGGGCACCTGCTCGACCACCCGGGCGGCCATGGCCACCCACGTCAGCGGATCCTTCTGGGGCACCAGGCGGGAGATGGTGCCGACCAGCGGGGCGTCGGGCGGCACGGCGACGTGGGCCCGCAGGTCGAACGGCGGCGGGTGGCGCTCGAGGTCGACGCCGTTGGGGACGACCCGCACCCGGTCGGCCCGGACCAGCCGCAGACGCCGGACCCGGTCGGCCTCGGACGTCGACACCGCCACCAGCCGGGCCGTCACCGGCCGCAGCGCCTGCTCGACGAGGACGCCGGCGCGCACGTCGGTCACCCCGTTGGGCGTGTAGACGGCGGGGACCCGGACGGCGGCGCCGGCGACCCGGCCCAGCAGCCCGCCGATCGAGCTGTGGGTGTGGACCACGTCGGGCCGGAGCCGCCGGACCAGACGCACCAGGGCGGCGAGCGAGCGGGCGTTGGCCGGCGTGGCCGGCGAGCGGGTCATCGCCACCGGGTGGATCTCCGCCCCGTGGGCCCGCAGGGCGGGGGCGGCGGCCTCGTCGGTCAGCCCGCCGACGCGCTGCTCGGGGATGGCGACGTGCTGCTCGACGCCCGGCGTCCACCGCACCAGGTCGACGACGTGCCGGGACGTGCCGCCCTCGAGCGCCTCCAGCACGTGCAGGATCCGCAGCGGACGGGTCACGGCTCGGCCGCCTCGCGCTCGGCCTCGGTCTCGTCGACCTCGGGCAGGCCCAGGGCGATGGCGGCCCAGATGAAGGTGCCGGAGGTGAGGTCGAGCCAGCCCTGGTGGGTCGACACCGCCACCAGCCCGCCCACCAGCATCAGGTACGACGCCCGCACCAGCTCGTCGTGGGGAGCGCGCCGCCGCCGGGCCTCCAGCTCGCGCAGGATGGCCACCAGCAGGGCGGCGAAGGCGGCCATGGTGACGACGCCGCTCTGGACCCCGACGGCGAGCACGGTGTTGCCCGACACGGTCTTGCCCTCGATCTCGAAGCGGCGCTGCACGGCCCCGTCGGACCCGAGCCCGTGGCCCAGCGGCCGCTCGACGATCTTCTCGGCCGCCGACACCAGCTCGTTGCGGTGGCCCTCGTTCGACTCCTCGTTGTCCTGGGCCAGCAGCCGGCTGCCGAGGACGGTGGGGGCGAAGGCCAGCACGGCCACCAGGCCGACGGCGACGACCTGGACCCGGGTGCGCTCGGAGACGCCCCGCCCGTCGATCAGGACGGCGAGCACCACGATGCCGAGGGCGACGAGGTTGACCCGCGTCCCGGACCACAGCACGGCCAGCGCGAACAGCCCCATGAGCGCCAGGCCGATGCGCCGGTCGTGGCGGTGCGACACGGTGGCGACGACGGCGGCGAAGGCCGTGACCATCATGTCGGCGAAGCCGAACGGAGCGATCAGCACCGAGCCCACCCGCACCGGGTCGGTCCGCATCCACCCGAGCGTCTCGGCCAGCGAGCGGCCCGAGAGCCCGGCCACCTCCTGGTAGTAGCGCAGCATCCCGGCGTCGTACAGCGTCCGCTGGAGGAAGCCCTCGGGGTCGAGCCACTGGTAGGCGCCGCCGAGGGCCAGCAGCGCGGCCGCGCCCACGGCCCAGCCCAGCAGCCGGCGCCGCTCCTCGCGGGTCGGCGCCAGCCAGCGCACGCCGAGGAACATGCCGACGAACAGGCCCTGCTCGCGCAGGGCGATGAGCCGGGCGTCGCTCGTCAGCGGCTCGAGGGCGATCAGCGGCGTGAGCAGGTACCAGGTGCCCACCAGGCCGAGGTAGGCCAGGCCGATCCGGTCGAGCGGTGCCATGACCGTGCCCCGGGTCCGGTGGGCGCGGTAGCCGGCGATGACGGTGGCGATCACGACCGAGTCCTTCAGCAGCGCACCGCCCCGCACCACCCCGGGCGGGATGCCGACGGTGAGGGCCAGCGAGAGGAAGAAGACGCTGGCCGGCACCACGACGAAGGTGAGCTTCAGGGCGAGCAGCGGTCGGCGGATCATGGCCACGAGGACGACGGCGCTGAGGAACAGCGACAGCAGGACCTCGACGCCGATGCCGACGAAGAACCCGATCGCCAGGGCGAACCACAGCCCGACGCCGATGCCGACGGCGATGACGGCCTCGCCCCGCCGGGTCCGCGTGAGCAGGTGCCACCCCCAGGTGCCCACCCGTTCTGTCAATCCCCGTGGACCTCTGCGGGGCATGCGGGTTGACAGAAGCGGGATCACGCCGGGCTCCACAGGGCGTCGGCCAGACGGCGGACGGCATCGGCCTCGAAGCGGGCCACGCAGGCCGCGCCGGCGGCCCGCTCGGCGGGCCCGGTGGCCAGGGCGCGAGCGCCGGCCGTGGCCGGGTCGAGCAGCAGGTGGGGCGGGCGCAGGGTGAGGTCGGCCGGGTGGTCGAGGGTGGTGAGCGTGGGAACGCCGCAGGTCAGCGGGGTGCGCAGGCTCATGCGCCCGTCGGTGGCGCCGGCGGCGAAGGGGGCGATGGCCAGCGACCAGCGCGACAGCAGCGGGGCCAGATCGGGCGTCGGCACCCGGCCGTGGTGGGCCAGCGGGAGGGCGGCCACGTCGGCGGGCCACGGTGCCTCGTCCCACCCCTCGCCCACGGTCTCGACCCGGACGGCGCCGCCGGTCGCGGCGTCGTGGAGGGCGCGCAGCGCGGCCACGGCCACCTCGAGGCCCTTGTCGGCCCGGGCCGTGCCGAAGAGGCCCACGACCGGGGGCTCGGCGGGCGGGCCCTCGGCGGCCCGGAGCGAGGTGCCGTTGGCCGGCGGGAGCACCCGCACGTCGACCCGGCGGGCGACCCGACCACCCCGGCTGCGCCGCAGGGCGTCGGCCTCGGACTCGGTCGACAGGACGACCCGGCCCCCGCCGATCACGAGGAGGAGGTCGAGCAGCGCCCGTCGCTCGCCGAAGATCGTGTACTCGTGCAGGTGCCAGCGCAGCCGGCCCCGGCCGGCCACGGCGGCGAGGGCGAGGGTGGCGGTGGCCCGGAGCGAGCTGACGGTCGAGCGGGTCGGGTAGGCGACGACGACGGGACGCCCGGCACGGCGGGCCCGGACGACGGCGCGCACGGAGGCGCCGATGCGCCGGGGGTCGACGGTCGTTGGCCGGGGGTCGACGGCCTCCAGGGCGGCCGCCTCCGACGCCCCCACCCCGCACGTCTCGCGGCCGAGGTCGCCGCACAGCAGGACCGCTCGGTCGTCGGCCCGTCTCACGAGCTCGCCTCGGGCAGCTGGTGGAGCAGGCCGATGCCGGCCAGGGTCTGGCGCACCTCGTCGAGGTTGACGATCTCGTCGGCGACCGAGCGGGGCCGGGTGCGGGTCAGGTCGGTGGTGACGGGGACGCGGGCGAGGCGGAGGTGGTCGAAGACCCGGTCGCAGGTCGCCTGGTGCTGCGTCGGGTCGTCGAGGTCGGTCTCGTAGGTGAGCCCGAGGTGGTCGATGCCGGCCAGCACCTCGAGCTCGCGGTCCATGAAGTCCATCTGGTAGCCGCACGCCCGGACCAGCTCGGCGCAGTCGATGACCCGGCGGGGGTCGACGGCCGCATCGGCGCCCCGGTGGTACTCGCCGGTGGCCCGGGCCCGCATCACGCTGAGCGCCTGGAGGACGACGTTCTCCCGCCGCAGGTGGATCACGGCGTAGTCCCGGTCGACGAGCCAGGCGAGGAACCGAGCCGGGTCGACGGGCCGCTGCTGGAAGCGGGTCAGATCCTGGAGCTTGACCTTGAACCCCCAGGCCCGGTCCTGGTGGCGGGCCCGGCGGCTGGCCACCCACAGACGGGGGAACAGCACGTCGCGGTCGAGGATCTCCACGTCGTGGTAGACGGCCGGGTGGGCGCCCACCAGCGACCGGAGCAGCTCCGAGCCCGACCGCCCGCTGGTGAGGACGACGAACGCCGGCCCGCCCGCGGGGCGGAGCGAGCGGGGGACCATGAGGGCCTCGCTGCGCAGCTCCTGGAGGCGGCCGCGGGGGCGGTTGCCGTGCCACTCCTCGGCGATGGGCCCGCGCCCGGCGCCGGGCTGCGCCCGAGGGCGGCGGGCGAGCTCCTTGGCCCGGGCCATGACGCCGGGATCGGTCATCGGGTGCTCCCCTCGAACCTTGTACGCGATCTACTCCCCGGGAGTAGATCGCGTACAAGGTTCGCTTCGGTCGGGGTCATCGGGTGCTCCGGCTCGGGGTGGCCGGGCGGCTCGGGCGGCTCGGCAGGAGGCCGCGCTGGCTGAGGGCGGCGAGGAGGCGGTCGGCCTGGGCGTCCCAGGTGTGGTGCTGCTCGACGAGGGCCCGGCCGGCGGCGATCAGGCCGTCGCCGTCGTCGGGGGTGAGGGCGGCGATCGTGGCCCGGGCCAGGCCGGCGGCGTCATCGGCCACCCGGGCGTGGACGCCGTCGGTGAGGCCGAGGCCGGCCAGGCCCACCGTGGTGCCCACCAGCGCCCGCCGGCCGGCCAGGGCCTCGAGCGCCTTGAGGCGGGTGCCGGTGCCGTAGCGGAGGGGCACGACGACCACCCGGGCGGCGGCCAGCTCGGTGGCCATGTCGGCCACGTCGGCGTGGACCTCGACGCCGGGCTGCTGGGCGAGGGCGCGCACCTCGGGCGTCGGCCCCCGCCCGGCCAGCACCAGCTCGGCCTGGGGGATGGCGGCCCGGACCGCGGGCCAGGCCTCCTCGACGAACCAGCGGGCGCCGTCGACGTTGGGCCCGTAGAACAGCGTCCCCGGCAGCAGGACGCGGCAGCGCTCGGCCGGCCGGGGGTCGGGGGCGCGGGTGTCGACGCCGTTGGGCACGACGGCGAGGTCGGCCGCGCCCAGGCCGGCGGCGTCGTCCTGGGTGACCACGACGGTGAGGGCGGCGCGGCCGGCGGCGGCCCGCTCGAGCCGGCCGGCCGTGGTGGCGTAGCGCTGGAGGCGGGGCCGCCGGGCGCCGCCGGCCCGAGCCGCCTCGTCGGCCAGCTGCACCGACGGGCGGTGGAACAGGTGGCAGACGACGGGTCCGCCGGCCTCGGCGGCGAGGGTCTGGGCCGTCAGGTGGCACAGGACCGTCGTCGCCCCGGTCGGGGCGAGCCAGGCCCGCGGGACCTGGGTGGCGAACGGCGCCAGGGCATCGACCTCGGGGACGGAGCGGCCGGCGAGGCCCCGGGCGGCGGCGGCGAGCGGCCGGTGCCCGACGCCCCGTGCGGGGGAGACCAGCACCAGCCCGGCCACGGCGTCGGCCACGGCCGCGTCGACCTGCGGGCCGAGGGCCACCAGCCGCACGGGCACCTCGGTCGCCAGCCGGCGCAGCAGCTCCGTGTGGCGGATCCCGCCCCCGCCCCCGGTCACCGGGTCGACCACCTCCGGCGCCACCCACACCAGCGGAGCAGCCCCGAACCTTGTGCGACTGTGCCCGTTCTGCGGCGACACTCGCACGAAGCTGGGATCGGTCGAGCCCACGGGCCCGGTCACGTCAGGGCTCCGGGGCGGGGGCCGAGGTTGGGGTCGCCCTCGGCCAGGCCCTGGCGGAGGCCGGCGGTGTAGGCGGCGCGGCAGGCGGCGGCGGTCAGGGCGACGGGCAGGCTGGGCCGCCGGGTGCCGGGGTGGCGCAGGGCACCGACGGCGGTGCGCCAGGGCGCGGTGGTCTCGGGGCGGGGGCAGCCGGCCTCGGCCCACGCCGCCGTGAGCCGGCCGTGGTTGTGGCCGTAGCGGCGGTACTGCTGCCGCAGGTCGGCGATGGAGGTGCGGGGCTCCCAGTCGAGCACGGCATCGGGGGCGGTCCGGAAGGTGCCCACCTCGCCGTGCTGCACGGCCCAGCAGAGGTCGACGTCGCCGCCGCCGCGGACCTCGGCGAAGCCGCCGACGGTCTCCAGGGCCGAGCGCCGCACGGCCAGATGGCAGGTCGGGGCGTACGGGAGGAACGGCGCCGTGGCGGCGTCGGCCAGCTGGAGCGGCTGGAGGTGGTGGGCCGTGCGCTCGGCCCGCGACGGGCCCGACGCCACCTGGACCTGGCCCCCGACCGCGGCGACGGCCGGGTCGACGAAGGGGGCGACGAGGGCGGCGGCCCACCCCTCCCGGGGCCGGCAGCGGACGTCGACGAAGGCCACGATCGGGTGGGCGGCGGCGCGCCAGCCGACGTTGCGGGCGACGTACGGGCCCTCCGCCGCCGGACGCCGGATGACCTGGGCGCCGGCCCGCTCGGCCCGGGATGCGGTGGCGTCGGTGCTGCCGTCGTCGACCACCACGACCTCGCCCCCGGACGCCCGCACCGCCGCCACGAACCCGGCGACGGCCGCGGTGACCTGCTCCTGCCCGTCGCGCACCGGGATCACCACGCTGAGCGTCATCGGAGTGACCCCGCTCCGCGGAGGCGGGCGATGCTCGGTCGCGTCGCCGGCACCGGGCCCCGATGACCACCGGTGGTGCGCGCTCCGCCGCCGGGGAGAGGGCGGCGCGGTCGGGTTCGCTCGGGGCGCACGCTCATCGAGGTGACCCCGCTCCGCAGAGGCGGTGGCGGAGGGCGCGGGCGCGGCCCTCGAGCGACGGGACCTCGGCGTTGCCGGGCTGATCCCACCACCGGGTCGGCGTGGCCGGGCCGGCCGCCCGGCGCTGGAGCACGACCGTGTCGTCGACGGCGTGGCGCACCGTCCACCCCTCGGTGTCGGCCCGCAGCCGGCCGACCACCTCGGCCACGGCACCGATGCGGGCCCGCTCGAACACGACGAGGCCACCGGTGCGGAGGAGGGGGATGGTGTAGAAGGCGTCGAGGGCCGGCAGGGGGGCGGCGTGGTCGCCGTCGACGAGCACCAGGTCGAAGGTGGCGGGGGCGAGCGTCCCGTCGGCGGTCGCGGCGGGGAGGTGGTGCTCGGACCGGGTCGCCACCAGCTCCACCCCGTCGAGGGCGACGTCGTGCTCGGTGCA
>DATHEV010000122.1:0-3511 GCA_035318405.1 Iamia sp. | reverse complement strand
CCCTCTACGACGGCAGCCTCGACCTCGACGATGCCCTGGCCGCCGCCGGCTCGGCGTGACCGGACCACGAGGTGCCAGGCACCTCGTGGTCTCGACACCCAGCCGGGTGCTGGACGAGATCGCGGCCAACGCCACGCCGGCGCCGATCACCAGGCTGGTCGACGGCTGGCTGGCCAAGTGCGCCCCGGGCCTGCCCTTCCGGCGGGCCAACGCCGTGCTCCCGGCGGTCGGAGCCGGGGCCGATCCCGCCCGCGCCGCCGCCGTACTCGACGAGCTGGCCGGGTGGTACCGGTCCCAGGGGCTGCGGCTGATCATCCAGGTCCCGTCGACCGACCCCGACCTCGACGCCCTGCTCGCCGAGCGCGGCATGGAGGTCGAGGCGCCCGTCGACGTCCTCGTGGCCACGCCGTTCGCCGGGAGATCGACAGCACCAGACGTCGAGGTCTCGGTGTCCGTCGGTGTCGATGCCGTCTGGGCCGCCGAGTACGGCGCCGTCCACGGCCACGACGCCGTGTCCCGGGCCCGGGTCGAGGCCTACGGCCGGATGCTGGCCGACCTCGGCCCGTCCGCCGTCGCCGCCGTCGCCCGCCGCGACGGCGAGCTGGCCGGCTTCGGCGTGCGCGAGCGGGGCTGGCTCGGCGTCTTCGGGATGGGCACGGCCCCGGCCCACCGTCGCCGGGGCGTGGCCCGGGCCGTGCTCGGTGCCCTGGCCGAGGGCGGCGACTCCTACCTCCAGGTCGAGGTGGACAACGCCCCCGCCCAGGCCCTCTACCGCGGCCTCGGCTTCACCGAGAGCCACCGCTACCACTACCGAGTGTCGGCTCCGGCCTGACGTCTCGAACCTTGTACGCGATCTACTCCCGGGGAGTAGATCGCGTACAAGGTTCGGGGTGCTCAGGCCGGGACGGCGGTGCGGCAGCGGTCGACGAAGCGGCCGAGCAGGTGGAGGCCGTTGGCGGCCGACTTCTCGGGGTGGAACTGGGTGGCCCACAGGGCCCCCCGCTCGACGGCGGCGGTGACGGGGACGCCGTAGGCGCAGGTGGCGACCACGTCGGTGGGGTCCGACACCTCGGCCCAGTAGGAGTGGACGAAGTAGACCCACGCCTCCTCGGGCAGGCCCACGAGCGCCTCGCAGGAGCGGGACCGATCGAGGATGTTCCACTGCATCTGGGGCCGCTTGACGCCCTCGGGCAGCAGCCGGATGCGGCCGCCGATGACCCCGAGCCCGGGGACCTCGGGGCTCTCGTCGGAGCCGTCGAAGAGCATCTGCATCCCCACGCACACGCCCAGGAACGGCCGGCCCTCGCCCGCCGCCGCGGCGGTGGCCGCCTCGTGGGCGATGTCGGCCAGGCCCGCCTCGGCCAGCGCCTCCATGCACCGACCGAAGCTGCCCACGCCGGGCAGCACCAGGCCGGCGGCGTCGGCGATCAGGCCCGGATCGGCGGTGAGGTGGGCGTCGGCGCCGACCTTCTGGAGGGCCTTCTGGGCCGAGCGCAGGTTCCCGATGCCGTAGTCGAGGACGGCGAGAAGCGGCCCGTCGGTCACAGCGACCCCTTGGTCGACGGCACCCCCGTGCCCTCGACCCGCACGGCGTCGCGCAGACAGCGGGCCACGCCCTTGAAGGTGGCCTCGAGGACGTGGTGGGTGTTCTTCCCGGCCTTCTTGGTGACGTGCAGGGTGATGCCAGCGGCGTGGGCGAACGACTGCCAGAAGTGCTCGGCCATCTCGGGGTTGAAGGGCGGGTCGCCGAGCGGCAGGACCTCGCCGAAGGGGACGTCGTAGACGATGAACGGCCGGCCCGACAGGTCGAGGGCCACCTCGACCAGCGCCTCGTCCAGCGGGTAGAGGCCCGACGCGAACCGGCGCACGCCGGCCTTGTCGCCCAGCGCCTCCCGGAAGGTCTCGCCCAGCAGGATGCCGACGTCCTCGACCGTGTGGTGGCCGTCGACGTGGAGGTCGCCGGTGGCGTCGATCGCCAGGTCGAACCCGCCGTGACGGCCGATCTGGTCGAGCATGTGGTCGAAGAACGGCAGGCCGGTGGTGGCGCTGACCTTCCCCTCGGGACCGTCGACGTCGAGCGTGATGGAGATCGACGTCTCCTTGGTGGTGCGCTGGCGCGAAGCGGAGCGGCTCATGTGTGCGGCCTTTCGTCGTGGAGTGACTTCGCGGCGGACGGCGCCGCACACCGATGACCCTCGACGGCGCCACTCGCTGCGCTCGCTCTGCCGTCGGGTAGGGCACCGAGCCGCTGGGCTCGCTCGCTGCGCTCGCTCACTTCAGGACCTCTCGGAGGGAGCTGAGGAAGCGGTCGTCCTCGTCACGGGTGCCGATGGTGACGCGGAGGCAGCCGTCGAGGCGGGGCCACGACGAGCAGTCGCGGACCAGCACGCTGCGCTCGACGAGCTGTCCCCACACCTCGGCGCCGGCCACCGTCGTGGGGCGGAACAGGATGAAGTTGGCGGCCGACGGCCACACCTCGCAGGGCAGGTCGCGCAGGGCGGCCTCGACCCGGCCCCGCTCCTCGACCAGCCGGCTGACCCGCTCCTCCATGGCCGCGACGTGGTCGAGGGCGGCCAGCCCGGCGACCTGCTTGAGACTGTCGAGGTGGTACGGCAGGACGACCTTCTCGAGCTGGGCGACGACCCACGACGGGCCGACGAGGTAGCCCAGCCGGGCCGCCGCCATCGACCACGTCTTGGAGAACGTGCGGGTGACGACCAGCGGCGTGGCCTCGTCGACCAGCTCGAGCGCCGACCACGGGGCGAACTGCCCGTAGGCCTCGTCGACCACGAGCAACCCCGGCGCCAGCTCGAGGACCGCCGCCACCGTCTCGGGCGTCTCGACCATGCCGGTGGGGTTGTTGGGCGAGCAGAGGTAGGTCAGCGCCGGGTCGGAGGCGGCCAGGACCCGCTTCACCTCCGAGAGGTCGAGGGCGAAGTCCTCGGTGCGCTCGCCCTCGGCCACCGTCGCGCCGGTGATGCGGGCGATGTGGGCGTGGAGGGCGTAGGTCGGCTCGAACACGGCGACGCCGCGCCCCGGGCCGGCGTAGGCCAGCGACAGCGTCTGGAGGACCTCGTTGGACCCGTTGGCCACGAAGACCTGCTCGGGCCCGACGCCGTGGAGGGCGGCGATCCGGGTCCGCAGGGCGGCGGCGCCCCGGTCCGGGTAGCGGTGCCAGTCGACGGTGGCCACCGCCGCGGCCACGGCCTCGAGGAAGGCGGGCGGCGGGGGCTCGGGGGACTCGTTGGTGTTGAGCCGCACGTCCACGTCGACCTGGGCCGAGTGGTAGCCGTCCATCAGGCTCACGTCGTCCCGGGGCGCGACCAGGGGGGTCGAGGGCGCGGGTGCGGTCACGGCTGCTCCAGGCGGAGGCGGACCGAGTCGGCGTGGGCCGGCAGGCCCTCGGCCTCGGCCAGGACGGCGACGTGGGGGCCGACGGCGGCCAGGGCGTCGCGGTCGAGCGTGACCACGTGGATGTCCTTGGTGAAGTCGGCCACGGTGAGGGCCGAGC
>DATHEV010000121.1:0-8855 GCA_035318405.1 Iamia sp. | reverse complement strand
AGATCTGGTTCCCGCGGGCGCTGCTGGTGCTCGCCCCCATCGGGGCCAACCTGGTCGGGCTGGCGATCGGCCTCGGCATCGTCACCGCGGTCCAGCTGGGCCGGGGCGAGCTGGGCCCCGAGGTGCTGCTGGTCGTGCCCGCCACCGTCCTCCTCGTGGCCCTGGCCACCGGGCTCTCGCTGGTGACGTCGGCCCTCTACGTGCCGTATCGCGACGTCCGCTTCGTGGTGCAGGCCGCCACCCTCCTGCTCTTCTACGTCACGCCCATCCTCTACACGCCCGACCGGCTGGGCGGGCTGGCCGATCTCCTGCCCCTCAACCCCTTCGCCGGCGCCGTCGGCCTGTTCCAGCAGGCCTTCGCGGGGGCGACCGTCGGCACCGCCGAGCTCGTCGGCACGCTGGTGTGGACCGCCGTCCTGCTCGTCGCCGGCGTCAAGCTCCACCAGCGCGGCGACCGCACCTTCGTGGATCTCCTGTGACGGCCGTCGTGGACGATCCGCTCGACGCGCTGGTGGATCCCACCGTGGACCCTCTGCCCGGCGCCGCTCCGCCCGTCATCGAGGCCATCGGGGTCGACAAGCGCTACGCCCGCGCCGTCGGCCGCACCTTCATCGCCCGGGTGCTGCGGGGCCGGTCGCCGGAGATGGCCGCCATCGACGGCCTCGACCTCCGCATCGGCCGGGGCGAGACCGTCGGCGTGCTGGGCCACAACGGCGCCGGGAAGACGACGCTGCTCCGCCTGCTGGCCGGCGTCACCGCGCCGAGCGTCGGGCGGGTCCGGGTGGCCGGGCGGATCGCTCCCCTCATCAGCATCGGCGTGGGCTTCCACCCGGAGCTGTCGGGGCGGGAGAACATCGTCGTCAACGGCACGGTGCTGGGCCTCTCCCGGGCTCGGCTGGCCGAGGTGACGCCCGCCATCATCGCCTTCAGCGGGCTGGCCGACGACGTGCTCGACACGCCGGTGAAGCTCTACTCGTCGGGGATGCTGCTGCGGCTGGCCTTCGCCGTGGCCGTCCACACCGACCCCGACGTGATGCTGGTCGACGAGCTGCTCGCCGTGGGCGACCTGGCCTTCCAGCAGCGCTGCCTGGCCCGCATGGCCGAGCTGCGGGCCCGCGGGGTCACCGTCGTCCTGGTGTCGCACTCGGTGTTCACGATCCGCGAGGTGTGCGACCGGGCCATCGTGCTCAGCGCCGGCCGGAAGGTGTTCGACGGGCCGGCCGAGGAGGCCGTGCGGGTGCACCAGCGCCTGCTGGGCGGGGACGCGGCCGAGTCGGGATCGGAGGCCGCCGCCGTCCTGTCCGACCGGGCCGTGGTCGACGGGTCCGGCGCCGTCGTGGGCGACCTGGAGCCCGGCGCGCGCTACCGCCTGCGGGCGACGCTCGAGGCCCGCCAGGAGCTGATCGACCCGCACGTCATGTTCACCGCCTACGCCGAGGACGGCGCCATCGCCTACCAGATGCTCTCCGCCGTGCGCCGCCGCCACCGCACCCTCGCCGCCGGCGAGCGGGCCACGCTCGAGGTCGGCTTCACCGCCGCCCTCCGCCCCGGCACGTACCAGCTCACCCTCCAGGTCCTGGGCGACGAGGGCCGCCAGGTCCTGGCCCACGACGTCGACGGCGCCGTCGTCCGGGTCGTCGGCGCCCCCGAGCCCGACACCCACGGCCCCGCCCCCCTCGCGATCGGAGTGCGCGTCCGATGACCTACAGCACAGGCCGGTCAACGGGATCAGGCGGCATCCACCCGACGTCCCGCCCCGACTCGGAATTGGACAGCTCTGCTTCCCCGCTCTTGTCGGCTCCTTCGTCGCCGACGGGCCGCTCGGGCCCTGGCACCGCGACGAACACGATCGACCTCGCCCGCCTCCGCCGGGCTCCCCGGGCCTCGGTGCGCCGAGCCCGGACGGTCGCCACCCGGGTCGCCCGCCGCACGCGGCGCGACCACCCCGGCGTGGCCCGGCTGGCGGTGCGAGGGCAGGAGCGGGCCCGGGCGGTGCGGGCCCGGGTCCGCCCTCATCGTCCCGACCGCCCGCTGGAGCAGGTCGTCTTCGCCCTGGCCCAGGCCCTGCCCGACGCCACCTTCGTCCAGGTCGGCGCCCACGACGGCACCCAGCTCGACCCGCTGCGCGAGGCCATCCTCGGCTCCCGCTGGACCGGCGTGATGGTCGAGCCCGTCCCCTACGTGTTCGAGCGCCTCGCCCTCCGCTACGGCGACCACCCGCGTCTCGCGCTGGAGAACGTGGCCATCGCGGACGTCGATGGCACCAAGCCCTTCCACCTCCTCCGCCAGGCCGAGCACGACGACGAGGCGGTGTGGCGCTGGTACGACGCCCTGGGCTCGTTCCGCCGGGAGGTGGTGATGAGCCATGCCCACCTCGTGCCCGACATCGCCGAGCGCGTCGAGACCATCGAGGTCCCCTGCGTCACGTTCGACACCCTCTGCGCCCGCAACGGGCTCGACCACGTCGACGTCGTCCAGATCGACACCGAGGGCTACGACCGCCAGGTGCTCGAGCTGATCGACCTGCCCCGCCTCGGCCCCTGCCTCGTCCTCTACGAGCACCTCCACCTCGACCCGGTCTCGCGCCATGCGGCCGAGGACCTGATGACCGGCCACGGCTTCCGGCTGGTGAGCGACGGCATGGACACCCTGGCCGTCGACGACCGGGCGTTGGGGCTGCCCGGCCTCCAGGCCGCCTTCGACGGCGCCGTGGCCGCGCTCCGCTCTGTCTCGCAGGAGGGCGCTCGATGACCTCCGCCCCGTTCGTGTCCCTCCCCGAGCCCGCCCGCAAGGCCGGGCGAGCCGTGCGCGACGGGCTGCTCCGCCGGGGCGTCCTGGTCGAGCGGCTGAGCGAGCCCGACCGCCGGTTCCTCACCGACCTGGTCGACGACACCGTCCCCCTGCCGCCGGGCACGGCCGACGCCCTGCGCCCCGACCACCCCCGCCTGCGCTCGCTGGAGGAGGCCTACGCCGAGGCCGACCCGGCCGTGCGCACCCACTCCCGCTGGGCCGCCGACCGCCTCGACCCGTGGCTCGACCTGACCCGCTTCCGGGGCGACAACGCCTACATCTGGCACTACCGCGAGGGCCGCCGGATCTCCGAGCTCAAGTACCTCGTGTGGGCGCAGGACGTCCGCCACCGCGACCACGCCGGCCTCCTCGACCGGCTCGGCGAGGACGGCGCCTTCGGGTGCTGGACCTACGACTTCGACGGCCTCCCCCGCCTCTCGCGCGATCTGCTCGACTCGGTCAGCGAGCTGCTGTTCCTCGACTCGGCGCTCGGCGTGCTGGGCGGCTCCGCCCCCCGGGTGCTCGACATCGGTGCCGGCTACGGCCGCCTGGCCCACCGCTACGTGACGGCGTGCCCCGGCACCGTCGACTACGCCTGCACCGACGCCATCGCCACGTCGACGTTCGTGTGCGAGCACTACCTCTCGCATCGAGACCTCGGGCCCGTGGCGCGGGCCGTGCCGCTGACCGACGTGTCGTCGCTCGAGCCCGGCTCGTTCGACCTGGCCTGCAACATCCACAGCTGGTCCGAGTGCCCGCTCGACGCCATCGGCTGGTGGCTCGACCAGCTGGCCGGGCTGGAGGTGCCGCACCTGTTCCTCGTGCCCAACGAGGCCGAGGGCTTCACCAGCCTGGAGGCCGACGGCGCCCGGCGCGACTACCTCCCCGTCATCGAGGCCGCCGGCTACCGCCTGATCCGCGACGAGCCCGTCTTCGTCGACCCCGCCGTCCGCGCCGCTCTGGGCGTCGACGACCGGCACACCCTCTTCTCCCGGGAGGGCGCCTCATGATCGTTCTGTCAACCCTCATGTCCCTCCAGGGTGCACGGCGATGGACAGAACGATGAGTCGGCTGTCGATCGCCTTCGTGACCGATGCGGGGTACGTGCCGTGGTGCGCCACCGCGGTGCTGTCGTGCGTCGACGCCCACCCGAACCAGGACCTCGACCTCCACGTGGTGCACGACGGCTCCGTCACCGACGTCGACGCCGAGCGTCTGGCCGGCCTGGTCCGGGGGCCGGCCACGCTGACCGTCCACCCCGTCGACCCCGCCCGGGTCGCCCACCTGCCCCGGCTCAGCCGGTTCGGCTCGGTGGTGTGGCTGCGGTTCCTGCTGCCCGAGCTGCTGCCCGACCACCACCGGGTCACCTACCTCGACGCCGACACCTTCGTGGCCGACGACCTCTGGTCGCTGGCCACCGCCGACCTCGACGGCGCCCCCGTCGGCGCCGTGGCCAACGTCGTGCCCGCCCCCGACTGGCCCCGGCTCGCCGGCCTCGGCTTCTCCGACCCGGCCGACGTGCTCAACAGCGGCGTCCTGGTGATGGACCTGGCCCGGATGCGGGCCGAGGACACGTGGGGCCAGATCGGCGACACCGTGGCCGCCTTCGCCGACCAGATCGCCTGGCCCGACCAGGACGCCCTCAACCTGGTGTGCGCCGGCCGCTGGGCCCGTCTGCACCCCCGCTTCAACGCCCAGAACAGCGTCTTCGCCTGGCCCGAGCAGGCCCAGGGCGTGTTCGGGGCGTCGGCCGTGGCCGAGGCGGTGGCCGACCCGGCCGTCGTCCACTTCGAGGGCCCGCTGCTGTGCAAGCCGTGGCACGCCCTCAGCACCCACCCGTGGCGCGATCGCTACCGGGCCACGCTCGCCCGCACGCCGTGGGCCGGCACGCCGCTCGACGACGACACCCGCTCGGTGCGGCTCGTCGGCCGGTTGCCGGAGCGCTGGCACCTGCCGGCCTACCGCGGCCTGTCGGGCTGGCGCGACGACCGGCGTTCGGCGGCGCGGTCGCTGGCCGGCGCCGCCCGCACGCGGGCCCGGACGGTGGTGCGGCCCTCGGTTGGTCGGACCACCGCACCTCCGGCCGACCCGACACGCGTGCCACCGCACCCTCTGAGCACCGCATCACCGGCGCACCGGCGCATCGTCCAGCGCTGCCTGCCCTTCACCATGGGCAGCCCCGAGCGACTGCTGGCCACGATCGACGCCACCGAGTACGTCCTCGCCCGGGGCGTGCCCGGCGCCATCGCCGAGTGCGGGGTGTGGCGCGGCGGCTCGGTCCTGGCCATGGTCCTGAGCCTCCAGGCCGCCGGCGTCGACGACCGCGACGTGTACCTGTTCGACACCTTCACCGGCATGACGGCGCCGACCGACGACGACACCTCCGCCTTCCACGCCCCCGCCGCCGAGGAGTGGTCCGCGGCGTCCTCCTCCTCCGGGGCGGGCGACCAGCGGGCCTACGGGTCGCTGTTCTCCGAGGACACCTTTGGCGAGGGCCAGGTCCGGCGTCTGCTCCATGCCACCGGCTACCCGCCCGAGCGCATCCACCTGGTGCGCGGGCCGGTCGAGGAGACCCTCCCCGCCGCCGCCCCCGACGGGCTCGCCCTCCTGCGGCTCGACACCGACTGGTACGAGTCGACCCGTCACGAGCTCGAGCACCTCTACCCCCGTCTGGCCACCGGCGGCGTGCTCATCGTCGACGACTACGGCCACTGGGAGGGCGCCCGCAAGGCCGCCGACGAGCACCTCGCGCAGCACCCTGCCCTGCTGCTGTCCCGTTCCGACTACACCGGCCGCATGGCCGTCAAGCACTGAGGTCCTGATGCCCGCTCCCTCGGCTCTGCTCGCCAAGCCGCGCACGCTCGTCGACCGGAAGCTGCTGCGCCGGCCCTACGTCGACTTCGCCCTCTGCCTGCTGGTGAAGCGGCGGCGCATGGCCCTGCCCGAGGTCGACCCGGCCGCCCTGTGGCCCGGGTTCGAGACGGCCGAGGTGACGGTCGGCGTGCTGCCCAAGGGCGACTGGGCCGCGCCCGTCAACGACACCATCACGCTGATGAAGCTGGCGTCGGTGGTGCGCCCGCCCCGCATCCTCGAGCTGGGCAGCTACCGCGGCCACACGGCCAAGGGGCTGCTGGAGAACTCGCCCGAATCCCGGCTGACGGCGGTCGACATCGACCCGCAGCACGGCGAGGCCTACCGGGGCACGCCGCTGGAGGACCGCGTCGACCGGCGCGTCGGCGCCATCGGCCCCGACGTCCTGCCGGCCACCGAGAAGGGCAGCTTCGACCTCGTCTTCGTCGACGCCGACCACAGCCGCGAGGCGGCCGAGCACGACACCCAGGTGGCGCTCGACATGGTGGCGCCGGACGGGACCGTGCTGTGGCACGACTACAGCAACTGGGGCTGGTTCACCGGCGACTGCGGCGTCCCGGAGGTCCTCAACGAGCTCGGGTCGCGGGTGCCGGTCGCCCACGTGATGGGGTCGAACATCGCCGTGCACCGGCCGGCC
This sequence comes from Iamia sp., assembly GCA_035318405.1. Lineage (GTDB taxonomy): Bacteria > Actinomycetota > Acidimicrobiia > Acidimicrobiales > Iamiaceae > Iamia. The sequence continues at coordinate 2,557 of DATHEV010000121.1, read as the reverse complement.
TGGGTCGATGACCGGTCCGAGCTCGACACCGCCCTCGAGGCGACCCGCGACCAGGCCCGCAAGGGGCACTGGCAGTCCTCCAGCGCCCGGCGCTACAGCTTCTGATGGGGCTCGGAGTGCGCTCGTTGCCCGGCCGGGCCCGGGACGTGGCCGGAGGTGCCGTCCGCGGTGCCGTGCGGGGCGCCACCACCTCGGCAGCGGCGCCCCAGGCCTTCGCCCCCGGGAACTTCTACAGCCCGGTTCCGCCGGCGGCGGAGCTGCTCGACGCTCCCGAGCGGGCCCGGGTCTGGCCTGCCGACGTGGCCGATCCGCCCGGGCTCGACGTCCGGGAGTCGGCCCAGCTGGCGCTGCTCACCCGCCTGGCGGCGCACCGGTGGCCGACGTCGAACGGACCGTCGCCCCGGTACGAGCCGGACAACGACCAGTTCCCGCCGCAGGACGCGGCCATGCTGCGGGCGCTGCTGCTGGAGCTGCGACCCCGGCGGATGGTCGAGGTCGGCTGCGGCTGGTCGACCACCGTCACCGCCCGCGCCATCGCCGACGGCGGGTTCGAGACCGACCTCACCTGCATCGAGCCGTACCCGCGGGACTTCCTCGCGTCGATCGAGCAGGTGTCGGCCCTCCGGGTCGAGCGGGTCGAGCACACGCCACGATCGGTGTTCGACGCCCTGGGTGCCGGCGACGTGCTGTTCATCGACTCGTCGCACGTGGCCAAGACCGGCAGCGACGTCGTCCACCTGGTGCTGGAGGTCCTGCCCCGGCTGGCCGACGGCGTGATCGTCCACGTCCACGACGTGTTCTGGCCCGACGACTACCCGCAGGGCTGGGTGCGGGCCGGCTTCGGCTGGAACGAGCAGTACCTGCTCCAGGCGTACCTGGTGGGCAACGCCCGGGCCCACGTCCTGGCGCTCGACCACTGGCTGGCCCGCCGCCACCCCGCCGCCGTCGAGACCGCCTTCGGCCCCGTCGGCCTCGACGGCAGCTCCGTCTGGTTCACCACCGGCCCCGACCCCCTGACGCTCTGACGGCCAACCCTCCGAGCTGGCGATCAGATCCGGCGGCTTCCCGCCGGATCTGATCGCCAGTTCGGGTCAGATGGACCGGGTTGGGGGGCGGGTGGTGGGCATGCCGACGGCGGTCCAGATGTGCCAGGCCTCCATGACGTCGACGAGACGCTCGACGTCCATGGCCTCGGCCGTGCGGTGGCCGCCGGCGACCAGGGCGGCCCGGCGGTCGGGGTCGGCGGCCAGCTCGGCGACGACACGGGCCAGGTCCTCGGGGTCGCCGGGCCGGAAGAGCACGCAGTTGGTCCCGTCGACGAGGAACTCCGACGAGCCGCCCACCCCCGTCGCCGCCACGGGCGTCCCGCAGGCCATGGCCTCGATGGGCACCAGGCCGAAGGGCTCGGCCCACTCGCTGGGGAAGACGAACAGGTCGCCGGCGGCGTAGGCGGCCGGCATCTCGTCGCGCTCGCGGGATCCCATCTCCACCCGGTCGGCGACGCCCAGCTCCTCGGCGATGCCCCGGAGCCTCCGCTGCTCGGCCTCGCCGCCCCGGCCCCACAGGGCGAGCGTCGTGTCCGCCGGCAGGAGGGCGAGGGCTCGGATCACCGTCTCGAACCCCTTGCGGGGGTCGAACCGCCCGGTCGCCACCAGCCGCCCCGACCACGTCCCTCCACGCTTCTCAGGCGTGGCGGGGGCGGGATAGACGGTCCGGTCGATGCCGCTGTAGACGATGGCGTGGGCGGCGAAGTGGAGGCGCGAGCGGGGCTCGGTCCGCTCGCGCAGGTCGGCGGTGACCCACAGGGCGGGGCCGGCCGCGCCCACGTCGGTGAGACCCAGCGGGGCGCCGGCGACCCGGCCGACGCACCGGCCGATCGCCCGTCGCACCGGCCCGCCGGCGAAGGGCCCGGCCCAGGGGTCGAGCTTCATCATGTACGCCGGCCACTCGTCGCACACGGCGTAGACGATGGGGATCTCCCGCTGGCGCAACGTCGTGAGCAGGCCCGATGACAGCGCCGCCAGGTGCCAGACCGACACCACCTCGGGGGCGAACCGCTCCAGCGCCGCGACCAGCCGCTCCTGGTTGTGACGCTCGACGGCCCGCCGACCCCGCCAGCCCGGCCGCATCAGGTCCTCGCCGTCGTGGTACAGCCGCAGGCTCCGCTCGACCACGGCCTCGTGCTCGGCCGGCGCACCGGCCCGGACGGTGGCGGTCGCCAGACGCTGGTCGCTGCACAGCACGGCGACGTCGTGGCCCCGCTCCTCGAGGCGCGTCATCACGTCGTAGCAGGAGAGCTCGTACCCGCCGTAGTGGTGGGGCGGGTACCAGTTGGTGAGGGTCAGGACACGCACGCCGTCCCTTCTTACGGCTCCTCGGCGTCGACGGCGAGGATCTCGGGCGGGCGGATGCCCCCGATGGGGTCGGGCGGGCCGGCGGTCGACCAGAAGTCGGCCGTGCGGTCGAGGAAGACCGACGTCGTCCAGGCGTAGCGACCGATGGGCCCGAGGCCGTGGAAGTCGACCTCGACCAGCCCGGCGGCGCGCAGGATGGCGTG
>DATHEV010000120.1:0-4689 GCA_035318405.1 Iamia sp. | reverse complement strand
GGCGGTACCGAGGACGCCGGCGAGGCCGGCAGCTGCGAGAAGGGCGACCTCGACCTGGTCGAGGACGGGACCCTCACCATCGGCACCGACACGCCCGCCTTCCCGCCGTGGTTCGAGGACGACGACCCGACCAACGGCAAGGGCTTCGAGGGGGCGGTGGCCTCCGCCGTGGCCGACGGGCTGGGCTTCGCCGACGACGAGGTGTCGTGGACCACGGTGCCGTTCAACAACTCCTTCGCCCCCGGGGAGAAGGACTTCGACTTCGACATCAACCAGGTGTCGATCAACCCCGAGCGGGCCGAGGCCGTCGACTTCAGCCAGGGCTACTACGACGTGAACCAGGCCCTGGTCGGGCTGGAGGACTCCCCCGCCGTCGGCGCCGAGTCGATCGCCGACCTGAAGGACCTCAAGCTGGGCGCTCAGGTCGGCACCACCAGCCTCGACTTCATCACCGACGTGATCCAGCCCTCGTCCGAGCCCCTGGTCTACAACGACAACAACGCGGTGAAGGCGGCGCTCGACGCCGACCAGGTCGACGGGGTCGTCTTCGACCTGCCGACCGCCCTCTACGTGACCGCGGCCGAGATCGAGGGCTCGACGGTCATCGGCCAGTTCCCGAGCGAGGGTGATGAGGGCGAGCAGTTCGGCCTCGTGTTCGAGAAGGGCAACGCCCTGCGCAACTGCGTCGACGAGGTGCTGGCGACGCTGGAGGAGGATGGCACCCTGGCCGAGCTCCAGGAGGAGTGGCTCGGGGGCGCCGTGGCTCCGGAGATCGCCCTCGGGTGACCGATCCGACGTCGGGAGCGACGGCGGCCCCGGTCGGGGTCGCCGTCCGCCGGCGGGGCCCGACCCGCCGCCAGCTGGCCGAGCGGCGCGAGCGACGACGGGCCACCGTCGTCGCCGCCATCAGCACGGTGGTGGTGTTCGCGGTCCTCACCGCCCTGGTCGTCACCTCGCCGGGGTGGACGAAGGTCCGGGCCTCGTTCTTCGACGGCGAGCGCTTCCGCGAGTCGGCCGGCGACATCGTCCCGGCCTTCTGGCTGAACATCCGGGTGTTCATGGTCGCCGAGGCCTGCATCCTGGTCCTCGCCCTGCTGGTCGCCCTGGCCCGGTCGTCGCGGTCCCCCGTCCTGTTCCCGCTGCGGGTGCTCACGACCGTCTACGTCGACCTGTTCCGCGGCATCCCGGTGCTGCTGGTCCTGTTCCTCCTCGGCTTCGGCGTGCCCGCCCTCCGCCTCGCCGGCGTCCCCAAGGACCCCGTGTTCTGGGCCACCGTCGCCCTGGTGCTCAGCTACTCGGCCTACGTCTCGGAGGTCTTCCGCTCCGGCATCGACTCGGTGCACGAGAGCCAGCGGGCCGCGGCCCGCTCGCTCGGCCTGAGCAGCGCCCAGACGATGCGCTACGTGCTGCTGCCCCAGGGGATCCGCCGGGTCATCCCGCCGCTGCTCAACGACTTCATCGCCCTCCAGAAGGAGACCGCGCTCGTCGGCGTCCTCGGCCCCATCGAGGCCGCCCGCCAGGCGCAGATCGACTCCGGCCGCACCTTCAACTTCACGGCGTACCTCGTCGCCGCCCTCATCTTCCTGGCCATCACCATCCCGCTGACCCGGTTCACCGACTGGCTGGTGGCCCGGCAGCGGCGGCGCACCGGCGCCACGGCCCGGCCGTGAGCCCCGATCTGGCCAAGGGCGGCGCCCTTCCAACAGGCGGTGCCCCGAAGCTGGTCTTCGAGAAGGTGTGGAAGGCGTTCGGCGACCACGACGTGCTCGTCGACGTCGACCTGGTGGTCGGCGAGCACCGCGTGGTGTGCCTGATCGGGCCCTCGGGCTCGGGCAAGTCGACCCTGCTGCGCTGCGCCAACCTGCTCGAGCCGATCGACGACGGCCGGATCCTCCTCGACGGCGAGGACATCACCGAGCCCGGCCTCGACGAGGACCGCATCCGGCGCCGGATGGGCATGGTCTTCCAGGCCTTCAACCTCTTCCCGCACCTCAGCGTCCGCCAGAACGTCGTGCTCGCCCCGCGGCGGGCCCTGCGCCAGTCCCGCGCCGAGGCCGAGGCCCGGGCCGACCAGCTGCTCGCCCGCTTCGGGCTCGACCAGCACGGCGACGCCTACCCGGACCAGCTGAGCGGTGGGCAGCAGCAGCGCGTCGCCATCGTGCGGTCGCTGGCCATGGCCCCCGAGGTGATGCTGCTCGACGAGGTCACCTCCGCCCTCGACCCCGAGCTCGTCGGCGACGTGCTGGCCACCATCGCCGAGCTCCGCGACGCCGGCATGACCATGGTGCTGGCCACCCACGAGATGGGCTTCGCCCGGGAGATCGCCGACACCGTCTGCTTCATCGACGGCGGCCGCATCGTGGAGGAGGGCCCGCCCGAGCAGGTGCTGAGCGCCCCGACCCACGAGCGCACCCAGCGCTTCCTCCGTCACCTCCACGACGGCCGCCGCCTCTGACCGTCGCCGGTCAGAGGCGATCCGGCCTCGCCCGTACGGGTGCTTCGTCGTTGGCGTGCATGCGGGCGAAGGGGCTGGGGAGGTCGCGCCATGGCTCCCCGCAAGAAGACTGCCGCCCCCGCCAAGAAGGCTCCCGCCCAGGCCGAGAAGGCGGCCAAGAAGGCCAGTAAGACGGCGGCCAAGGCCGCCCGCAAGGCACCGGCCGCGGTCGCCCCCATGATCCCCGGGGCACCGGGAGTGGAGCCGCCGTCGTCGGCGGAGCCCACCGATCCACGCCCGCCGCTCCCGCCCAAGCCGGACCAGCAACCGATCGCCCCGGTCTCCCCGACCGGTGAGGTGCTCGACGTCCCGGCCGACGCCCGGGCCCAGACCGCCACCCACCTGACCACCGCCCAGGGCGTGCCGCTGCGGGACACGGACCACTCGCTCAAGGCCGGACCCCGCGGCCCGGTGCTCCTCCAGGACCACCACCTCCGCGAGAAGATCACCCACTTCGACCACGAGCGCATCCCCGAGCGGGTCGTCCACGCCCGAGGCGCCGGCGCCCACGGCACGTTCCGGGCCAACGGGGCGGCCGAGTCCGTCACCTCGGCGGCGTTCCTGGCCAAGGGCGTCGAGACCCCGGTCTTCACCCGGTTCTCCACCGTGGTGGGATCCCGCGGCTCGGCCGACACCGTCCGCGACACCCGGGGGTTCGCCACCAAGTTCAAGACCACCGAGGGCACGTTCGACCTCGTCGGCAACAACATCCCGGTGTTCTTCATCCAGGACGGGATCAAGTTCCCCGACATCATCCACGCCGCCAAGCCCCACCCGGATCGGGAGATCCCCCAGGCCCAGAGCGCCCACGACACCTTCTGGGACTTCGTCTCCCTCCACACCGAGGCCACCCACCACGTCATGTGGCAGATGTCGGACCGAGCGATCCCCCGCTCCTACCGGACCATGGAGGGCTTCGGCGTCCACACCTTCCGCCTGACCAACGGCGACGGCGAGACGACGCTGGTCAAGTTCCACTGGAAGCCGAGCGCCGGGGTCCACTCGCTGCTGTGGGAGGAGGCCCAGATGATCGCCGGCACCGACCCCGACTACCACCGCCGCGACCTGGCCGACGCCATCGAGGCCGGCGCCTACCCCACGTTCGACCTGGGCATCCAGGTCCTGCCCGACAGCGAGGACCAGACCTTCGAGGGCATCGACCTGCTCGACGCCACCAAGCTGGTCCCCGAGGAGCAGGCCGAGGTGCAGGTGATCGGCACCCTCACGCTCAACGCCAACCCGGTCAACTTCTTCGCCGCCACCGAGCAGGTCGCCTTCCACGTCGGCAACCTCGTGCCCGGCATCGACGTCACCGACGACCCGCTCATGGCCGGGCGCCTCTTCTCCTACATCGACACCCAGTTGACGCGACTCGGTGGGCCCAACTTCAACCAGCTCCCGATCAACCGGCCGCTCGCCCCCGTCAACGACATGTTCCGCGACGGCTTCCACCAGACCGCCGACCACGCCGGCGTGGCGCCGTACCGGCCCAACTCGCTCGACGGCGGCTGCCCGTTCGTGGCCGGGGCCGACACCAGCGCCTTCGTCGAGGTGCCCCGGGAGGTGGCCGCGGCCGCCCGCGATCGGGTCAAGCCGGCCTCGTTCGACGACCACTTCACCCAGGCCCGCACCTTCTGGCTCAGCCTCACCCCGATCGAGCAGCAGCACGTCGTCCAGGCGTTCTCCTTCGAGCTGGGCAAGTGCTACGAGCAGACGATCAAGGAGCGCGAGCTCCAGGTCCTGGCCAACGTCGACGCCGACCTGTGCGCCTCGGTGGCCCTGGCCCTCGGCCTGCCCGCGCCCGACCCCACCGAGGACCCGGGCGAGGTCGTCACCAGCCCCGCCCTCTCCCAGATCGGTGGGGCCTGGCCGACCGACGGCCGGATCATCGGGATCGTGGCCGACGAGACCAGCGACCTGGCCGCCGTCGCCGCCGTCCGCGACGCGGTGGATGCCGCCGGCCTGACCCCGCTGGTGATCGGACCCCACGGCGGCCAGATGGAGACGCCGACGAAGCGCGGCCAGAAGAGGGTCCCGCCGGTCATCGTCCAGCGGACGTTCCTGACGGCCCGCTCGGTCGAGTTCGACGCCCTCCTGCTCGCCGGCGCCCCGGAGGTGGCGGCCGACGCCGTCCCGCCCCTCGACGCCAAGGCGGTCTTCCCCGCACCCGCGGGTGTCGACCCCCGCGTCGTGCT
>DATHEV010000119.1:0-3587 GCA_035318405.1 Iamia sp. | reverse complement strand
TTGGGCACACCGATCGAGCGCGGGGCGGCCCACGATCGGGCGGTGGCGGCTCTGGGCGCCGCGGTCGTGCTCCAGCCCGGCCAGGACCCGGCCGACGTCCTCGGTGGGGGCGACGGGCCGGTCGAGGTCACCGGCGAGGTGGACGGCTACCGGCTCGGTCGGGCCTACGTCATCCGCCGGGACGGCATCGTCTACCTGATCGAGGTCGACGGCGGGCAGACGGCGGACGACGCCGTCCGGGAGATCGAGGAGGACATCGAGCCCGACATCGAGCGGCTGGAGGGCGAGGCGACGCAGGTGGACGTGGACGGGACGATCCGGCAGATCTGGTCGCTCCAGGGCGAGCGCCCCGACCTGCCCGGGGCGGCCGCCGACGCCGGGGGCGGGAAGATCCGGGTGTGGACCAACGAGGCCGACGGCGTGCCGATCGGGGCCGATGGCCGCCCCGAGGAGGGGCTCGACCACTGGACCCTCTTCCACGAGTGGGGCCACGTGTTCGACGACGGCGACCGGGCCGACTCGCTGCCCTACGAGCTCGCCGTCCTCGTCGACGCCGCCCACCGCCGTGACGCGGTCCCCGAGTTCGATCAGCTGGAGACGGTGACGGCCAACGGCGACCGCTGGGACAACCTCAGCGACACCGGCATCGGCGTCACGCAGTACGGCGACGACCCGAGCGACGACCCCGGCGCCCAGGGGGCGCCGGCCGGCAACAACACCGAGGACCTGGCCGACGCCCTCGCCCTCTGGACCCTCCAGAAGCAGCAGGGCTTCATCGCCGTCGACCCCACCACCGGCCGGCGCTACACCTACGCCGAGCTGTTCCCCGCCCGCGCCGCCTACTTCACGCGCACCTTCGGCTGACGGCCCGGGTCCTCAGGGTCCGGGCGGACGGCCCAGCGCCGAACGGACCTGGGCGACGAGGGCCTGGCGCCGGGCCCGGATGGTGGTGCCGGCCGCGCCGACCTGGGCCCGGACGCCCTGCGTGACCCGCCTGATCGGGGCCCGCACCGCCTGTCCGGCCCGCCGGGTGGCCTCGGCCGCCGAGCGGAGGAACCGGCCGACGGCCCGCCAGGGCCCGGCCAGCGTCCGGGCCACCGACCGGACCCCGGCGGCCACGGCTCGTCCGGCCGCACGCACCGGGGCGGCCAGCGCGGCGGCGGCCCGGGCCGCGGCCCGCCATCCGGCGTGGACGGCGACGCCGATCTGGCGGGCGAGGCCGCGCAGGGCCGACCAGGCGGCGCGGATCGGCCCGACGAGTGTCCGCCCGAGGGCCCGGAGGGCGGCCCAGGTGGTGCGGATGGGTCCGAGGAGGGCGCGGCCGAGGGCGCGGAGGGCGGCGCCGATCCGGCGGGCGAGGCCGCGGAGGGCGGTCCAGGCGGTGCGGATGGGTTGGGCGAGGGCGCGGCCGAGGGCCCGAAGGGCGATGCCGACCCGGCGGGCCACGCCGCGCACCACCGCCACCACCGAGCGGAAGCCGGCCCGCACCGCCACGCCGATCCGCCGGGCCAGCCCGGCCACCGCCGCCCACGCCACCCGCAGCGGGCGGACGAGGGCCCGAGCCACGGCTCGGACGCCGGCGGCCAACCGGCGCCACCCGCCCACGATCCCGGCCCAGACCGCCCGCAGCGGCCGGGCCAGTGCCCGTCCGAGGGCGCGGAGCCCGGCCCAGGCGGCCCGGAGCGGTCGGAGCAGCGCCCGACCGAGGGCCCGCCAGCCCGAGACGATGCCGGCCCACGCCGCCCGGAACGGTCGCAGCAGGGCCCGACCCATGGCCCGGAGGGCGCGGGGGACTCCGGTGCGGATCGCCCCGCCCAGCTCCCACACGACGACGAACGGCGCCAGCACCCCGGCCAGGACCTTGGATCCCGGACCGCCGGCGGGCTCGGTTCCCGGTTCCTTGCCCAGGTCGACCCCCGGCTCGTCGCCGGTCTCGGACCCCTTCCCCCGGTCGATGCCCGGTCCGGCGGCCTCCGGGGCCTTGCCCAGGTGGACGGGCGGAGAGCGGTCGGCGCCGCCGGTCGGGGCGTCGACAGGGACGCCCGGCTCGGGGGCCGTCGCCGCGCCGCCGGACGAGTCAGACATCGTTGGCCTCCCCGATGCTCGAACTGGCGATCGGATCCGGCGGGAAGCCGCCGGATCCGATCGCCGGCTCCGGTTCGGGATGGGCGTCAGACATCGTCGGCCTCGCCGCCGCGCTCGTCGGCCAGGCGGCGGAGGCGGTCGGCCGAGGAGGACCCCTCGATCCGGTCGACCTCCCGGCGGGCGGCCAGCCGGGCCCGCCGGGCGTCGTCGGCCTCGGGGGCACCGGCGCCGCCCGCCACCGCATGCTCGATCCGGGCGGCCAGGACGGCCAGGGCCTCGGCCCGCTCGGCCACGAAGGTGATCTCGTCGGCCCCGCTCGGAGCCGCACCCCCGAGCACGGCCGCCACGTCGGCGGCGGCGGCGTGGGCTGCCGCCCGCTCGTCGGCCCCCACGGCGTCGGGATGGGCGGCCACCAGGGTGAACAGGGAGTCGTGGGCGCCGACCAGCTCGGCCACGGGCCCGGGCGAGACCCGCAACGGCGTGCCCGTCCCCAGGGCGTCGGCCCGCTGGGCGGCCAGGCGGCGCTGCTGGGCCTGGCGCCACAACCACCGGGCGGGGAGGATCGAGCCCAGCACGACGGCGCCGCCGCCCAGCGCCAGCACCACCGGCGCCGACATCACCAGACCGGTCACCACGGCCGCCCCGCCCCCGGTGGTCAAGATGGCGTCGGCCACGCCCGGGCCACCGTCGTCGGCCGGGCCGAGCAGCTCGTCGAGCAGCTCGTCGACCTCGTCGGGCGTCCGGGCCCCGGGCAGTCGGCGCAGCGGGCCCGGCGCGTCGGGGACGACGACCACGTCGTCGCCCACCGCCTCCGCCGAGCTCATCGCGCCGCCGGGCCGATCACCCGCAGCCGCAGGCCCCGCCGCAGCAGCCGCCACCACCACCGGTGGGCATCGGCGCCGGGCTGGCTCCCGCCCGTCCCACGGCGGCGACGGGGGAGAACACTCGTCGGGCCTCGCCGTGGCCGGCGGGGCAGGCGACCGGGGCCGCGGGGGCGGTGATCGACCGCTCGACCTCGAACCGCTCGGTGCACGTCGGGCACCGGTACTCGTAGCGCGCCATCCCGGGAGGCTACCGCCCACCCGGTTCTCGGTGAACGGGCGGCGGGCTCTCAGCCCACGCTCAGGGACGGTCGCCACCATCCGGTCGTCCGTCCCACCAGCCGCCGGAGCCCCGATGAGAACGATGCCCGCCTTCCTCGCCTGCCTCCTCCTGTTCGCCGCCTGTGGTGGCGATGCGGACGAGGCGACGCCCGCCAGCACCACCACGACGCCCGCGAGCACCACCACGACGCCCGCGAGCACCACCACGACATCGACCGGCGCCGCCGGCCTCGACCCGACCCGGCTCCCGGTGGGCGACGGCCAGCACAGCACGACGCCGCAGGAGGGCTTCGTGATGACCTGCCAGGCCGAGTTCCCCGAGAACGCCCCCGGCGCCCAGGTCGAGGGTCCGTGGTTCAACGGCGACGGGACGTGGGACGCCACGGCCAAGGCCGTCGT
>DATHEV010000118.1:0-3042 GCA_035318405.1 Iamia sp. | reverse complement strand
CTCGACGAGCCGACGTCCCAGCTCGACCCCGTCGCCGGCGACGAGCTGCTGGGCGTGCTGCGGCGCCTCAACGAGGAATGGGGGACCGCCGTCGTGCTGGCCGAGCACCGCCTCGAGCGGGCCGGGCCCATGGCCGACCGGGCCGTGGTCCTCGGCGCCGGCCGGGTCGTCGCCGCCGGGCCGCCCGGTACCGTGCTGGGCGACCTGCCCGGCGCACCCCCCGTGGCCCACCTCGGCCACCTCCTCGGCTGGGACCCCGTCCCCCTCACCGTCCGCGACGCCCGCCGCCTCGCCCGCGCCCACCCCCTCGACCTCTCCGAACTCGGTGGAGTAGATGACCGTTTCGCGTCACCTACTCCACCGAGTTCGCCGGAGGTGGGGGTGGGGGCGTCGGGGGACGTGCTCGTGGCGGCGCGGGGGGTGGCGGTGGGGCACGCCGGGGCGGCACCGGTGGTGGCCGGGATCGACCTGGAGCTGCGGGCCGGCGAGATCGTGGCCCTGCTCGGGCGGAACGGGGCCGGCAAGACCACGCTGCTGCGGACCCTGGCCGACCTGGCCGCGCCGCTGCGGGGGACGGTCGAGCGCCGCGACCGGGTCGCCCTCCTCCCCCAGGACCCGTCCAGCCTCCTCTTCTCCCCCACCGTCCGGGCCGAGGTGGCCGAGACCTGCCGCCTGCTCGGCCATGACCGCGCCGGCGTCGATCTCTGGCTCGACCGGCTGGGCCTGACGCCGCTGGCCGACCGTCACCCGCGCAGCCTCTCGACCGGCGAGCGCCAGCGGGTCGCCGTCGCCGCGGTGGCCGTGGGTGGGGCTCCGACGCTCCTGCTCGACGAGCCGACGCGGGGCATCGACGCCGCGTCCCGGGCGGCCCTCGAGACGGCGGCGACCGAGCACGCGGCCGAGGGCGGGGTGGTCGTCATCGCCACCCACGACGTCGAGCTGGCCGCCCGCTGCGCCACCCGGGTCGTGGTGCTCGGCGGCGGCGAGGTCGTCGCCGACGGCCCTGCCCGCGACGTGCTGTCGGGCTCGCTCTTCGCCCCCCAGGTCCTGCGGGTGCTGCCCCCGTTCCTCACCGTCGCCGAGGTGGCGGCCGCCCTCGCCGCGCTCGGCCGGGGGGCGTCATGACCCTGGGGGGGCTGCGGGTGCGAGCCGCCTACCTCGTGGCCAGCGCGGTGGGGCTCGGCGCCTTCCTCTACCCCTTCTGGCTGCCGCCCGAGACCGGCGACGTCGTGGCGCGGGGGGGCGACGCGCCCCTCCTGGCCGGGCTGGTCGGGGCGCTGGCCGTCGCCGCCGTCCTCGTCGAGATCCGGGCCGGGACCATGGCCGGGGCCGACGTGGCCCTGCTCGGGATGCTGTCCGCCATGGCCGGTCTCCTCCGCCTGATCGACCTGCCCGGCGGCGGGAGCGGCATCTTCTTCCTCGTGCTGCTGGCGGCCGCCGCCTTCGGCCCCCGCTTCGGGTTCCTGCTGGGGCTGTTCTCCATGGCGCTCAGCGCCGTGATCACCGGCGGCGTCGGCCCCTGGCTGCCGTTCCAGATGCTCGTGCTCGCCTGGATGGCGCTGGCCACCGGTGGGCTGGGCCGGCTCACCCGCCGGCTGCCCGCCCGGGTCGAGGTGGCGGTGCTGGCGGTGTGGTCGTGGGGCGTCGGCTTCGCCTACGGGGCGATCATCAACCTGTGGTCGTGGCCCCTGACGCCCGGCGACGGCGACCTCCAGTGGCGACCGGGTCTGGGCCTGACCGGCACGCTGGACCACTACTGGTCGTTCTACGTGGCCACGTCGCTGGCGTGGGACGCGGCCGGGGCGACGGCGAACCTCGTCGTGGTCGCCCTGGTCGGCGTGCCCGTGCTCCGCACCCTGCGCCGCTTCTCGCACCGCCTCGACCCGGTCGTCGAGCTCGAGCCGTCGCGACGTCCGGCCGGGCCGCTCCTCAGCGTCGAGCGCGGGGCCACGCCCGGACCCACCGCAGCCACGTGACGACATCGCCGCCGGTGGGCACGGAGCGCTCCCGGCCGTAGGCCGTCTCCATCCGGAACCGCAGCCAGGGCTCGGCCGATCGGGGCCGGGTGATCCGTCGCGGCAGGTGGCGCACCCCGGCGGCCGCCGCCGCGCCCCAGAGGCTCGGCCGTCTGACCAGGGCCGCGGTCGCGTCACGCAGGTCCCGGTCCACACCGTCACGGTACCGGTCGGGGGTGTCGGCCCCGTCTCCCCGGGCAGGGGACCGCCATGAGCGACGACACCGGCAAGAAGGACGAGCTGATCGGGAAGGTGCAGGAGAAGGTGGGGTGGCTCACCGCCGACCGGGAGGCCGAGGCCAAGGGCAAGCTCAAGCAGAGCGAGGGCGACACCTCCGACGACGATGCGGTCGAGGAGGCCGAGCAGGACCTCCGGGAGGACTACGAGGAGTACGACCCGGCCGTCGACGACGCCCCCGTCGCCGAGGACGTCACCCCCGCCGACGCCGACCCCCGCACCGGCTGACGGCTGCCGAACCTTGTGCGAGGTTCACCGCTGTACGGCGAAGGTCGCACAAGGTTCGACCTCGTCAGGTGACGGAGCGGCCGGTGGCGCGCCAGCCGAGGGCGCCGGCGCCGACCAACGGGCCCTCGTCGCCCAGGCCACCGATGCGGATCTCGGCATTCCGGCTGTGGTCCATGCGGGCGCGGGCCGCCAGCTCGGCCCGGGCCGCGGTGAGGAAGACGTCGCCGTAGCCCAGGGCCACCGACCCGGCGACGCACGCCAGCCGCAGGTCGAGCAGGTTGGCCACCGAGGCCACGGCCCGGCCGACGAGCATGCCGGTCCGCTCCCGGATCTCGATCGGGGCGTCCTTGGGGTGGCCGCCGGTGATGGCGGCGATGGCGGTGCCGGAGGCCTCGGCCTCGAGGCAGCCCTGGGCCCCGCAGGCGCAGGTCCGCCCGCCGGGCTCGACGATCAGGTGGCCGATGTGGCCGGCGTTCCCGTCGTGGCCGTCGAGCACCCGGCCGTCGAGCACGATCCCGCCGCCGACCCCGGTGGACACGACCATGCCCAGCAGGTTGGCAAC
>DATHEV010000117.1:0-2489 GCA_035318405.1 Iamia sp. | reverse complement strand
CCCCGCCGAGCGGGACAAGCTCCTGGCCGACCCCACGCTCATCGACTCCGCCGTCGAGGAGATCATCCGCTGGACCACGCCCGTGATGACCTTCATGCGCACCTGCACCGAGGCCCACGAGCTCCACGGCCAGCGCATCGAGATCGGCGACCGGGTGCTGATGCTCTACCAGTCGGCCAACCGCGACGACCGGGTCTTCGAGCGCCCCGACGACTTCGTGGTCGACCGCACGCCCAACAACCACCTGGCCTTCGGTGCCGGCACCCACTTCTGCCTGGGCGCCAACCTGGCCCGGCTCGAGGTCAAGCTGGTGTTCGAGGCGCTGCTCGAGCGGCTGCCCGACGTCCGCGCCGCCGACCCCACGACGATCGATCGCAACCGCTCCACGCTCGTCGTCGGCATCGACCGGCTGCCAGCGGTGTTCACCCCGGTCTCCAACCCGGCGGCGACGTGAGCGAGCGCAGCGAGCGAACCAGACGACACAGCTCTCTCTCCGGCGGTGGAGCGAGCGCAGCGAGTGGAGCCGTCGGCGGTCATCGGTGCCCGGTGCCCGCCGAGCGAGTGGACGTCCCCCACGACCGGATCTGGCACCGATGAGCCTCTCGGCGGCCTCCAGGCCGACCTACGGCCAGCGCGAGCGCATCCTCGACACCGCCCTCGACCTCATGGCGGAGCGGGGCGCCTCCGCCACGAGCATGCGCGCCCTGGCCTCGGCCTGCGGGCTCAACGTCGCCGCCCTCTACCACTACTTCCCCTCGAAGCACGCCCTGCTGCGGGCCGTGATCGAGGAGCGCCGCTACGGGGCCCAGATCGAGGCCATGCCCGTCCCCGACCTCCGTCTGCCGCCGGCCGAGCGGCTGACCGCGCTGATCGTCGACATGTGGGACGGCGCCCTGGCCGAGGCCACCATCTGGCGGCTCCTGCTCACCGAGGCCATCCACGGCGACGGCACCGCCCGCGAGGTCGGTGGCGAGCTGCTGACGACGCTGGAGTCGGGCTTGCGCGAGACCCTGCCCCGTCTGTTCCCCGAGCTCGTGGTCGAGGTCGACGTTGCGGCGCGCACGATGGCGGCCACGCTCGTCACCTTGATGATCGAGTCCAGCCTGATCGAGCCGGCCCACCTCCAGGCCCACGCCGAGCAGCGCGCCCGCGACCTCACCACCCTCCTCCTCCCGCCCCCCTGAGGCGGCCCCGCATGGATGGCGACGGGGGCGCACCCCTAGCCTCCCAGGATGGCCGACGACGACGAAGGTGATGTCGACGCGGCCGAGGACACGGTCGACCTCGGGAAGCCGACGGACGACGACGACGCACCCGCTGACGGCGAGGAGGACGCGCGGGCGGACGGGCCCGGCCGGCGGCGAGCGCTCGACGGGCGGACGCTGGCCATCTGCGCCCTCGTCGCCGTCATCGCCGCCCTGCTGGCCGGGTTCGTCACCAGCCGGGTGACCGCCGACGACGGCGACGAGCAGGCCAGCGAGGGCACCCTCGTCCTGGCCGAGGACGCCCCGGACCTCGTCCTGGCCCGTCTCGGCGGGGGCGACGACGTGCGCATCTCGGACTACCGGGGCCAGCCCGTCGTCGTGAACTTCTGGGCCTCGTGGTGCCTGGCCTGCGTCGAGGAGATGCCCGACCTCCAGCGGGTGCACGAGTCGCTGGGCGACCAGGTCGCCTTTCTCGGGGTCAACGTCAGGGATGCCCCCGAGGCCGCCACCAGGATGGTGGCCCGCACCGGCGTCACCTACGACCTGGTGCGCGACGAGGACGGTGCTCTGGCCCGGGCCCTCGAGGTGACGACGTTCCCGACGACGTTCCTCATCGACGCCGACGGCACCATCGTCGACATGGCCCGGCGTGAGATCTCGGCCGAGCGGCTGTGCGAGAAGGTCAACCAGTCGCTGCTCAACCAGTCCCTCCAGGCCGGGGAGTGCGGCTGATGGGCGGCGACGCCCGGGTCGCCCTGGCCCTGGCCACCGGGATGCTGGCAACGGTCAACCCCTGTGCCCTGCCGATGTTGCCGGCCTACCTGGGCTGGTTCATCTCCGGCGACGACGGGCGACGCCCGCTCGGCACCGCCGTGGCCCGGGCCGTGGTCGTCTCGCTGAGCGTCTCGTTCGGCTTCGTGGCCGTGTTCGGCGTCCTGGGCCTCCTGGTCACGGCGGCATCGGCCCAGGTCGAGAAGGTCACGCCGTGGCTGACGCCGGCCGTCGGTGTGGTGATGGCGGGTCTCGGCATCGTGCTCCTCACCGGCCGGACGCTGTCGATCGCCCTGCCCCGGCTCGACCGCACCGGCTCCGGGGGTCGGGGCGTGACCGCCATGGTCGTGTACGGCGCGTCCTACGCCGTCGTCTCGGTGTCGTGCACGATGCCCGTGTTCGTCTCCCAGGTCAGCCTGACCTTCGGGCAGAGCTGGACGACCGGCCTCACCCAGCTGGGCGGCTTCGCCGTCGGGTTCGCCCTGGTGATGGTGGCCCTGTCGATGTCGATGG
>DATHEV010000116.1:0-2623 GCA_035318405.1 Iamia sp. | reverse complement strand
TCGCCGGAAGCCGCCGCCGCCTCCGCGACGACCACCACAACCCCGGCCACCAGCTCTCGGGCCGCAACGGCGGCGGCGCCTGGTGTGGCGGGGGAGCGGGCCGGCGGTGAGTGGGCGCCGGTGGTGCACACGTTCGACCTGGCGGCGGGGGAGCAGGCGAGGTTCCGGCTGGCGGAGATGGTGGAGGCACCGCTGGCCGCGGCGGTCGTCGAGCTGGACACCGACCGAGCCGGCACCCCGCCGCTCACCCACAGCCAACGACCCGGCGGCGGCGGGGCCACGGTGTCGCACGAGGTGGCCGGCCCCGAGGGCACCGACAGCTCGCCGTGCACGTCCCGCAGCTCGTCGACCTGGCACTTCGCCTGGGGCGCCACCACCCGTGACGCCAGCGAGCGCCTCGTCCTGTTCAACCCGTTCCCCAACGACGTCACCGTCGACGCCGTCTTCAGCACCGACCGGGGCGTGCGCGAGCCGCTCCGCTGGCAGGGGCTCACCGTGCCCGCCCGCAGCGTCGTGGCCGTCGACGTGGGCGACGACGTCACCCGCCGGGGCCACGTCGCCGCCACCCTCCACGTGCGGGGCGGCCGGTTGGTCGTCGACCGCCTCCAGGGGTTCGACGGGCAGCTCGGCTCGGCGGGGCTCAGCGTCGCCGCCGGGGTCACCGAGGCGGCGACCACGTGGACGTTCGCCCCCGGACTGGTCGACGACGCCCACGGCGAGCGCATCGTGCTCTACAACCCGGGGGAGGCGGTCGCCGACGTCGAGGTGGCGGTCGTCCCCGACGCCGGCCCGCCGCCCGAGCCCTTCGGTGTGGTCGTGCGCCCCGGTCGGTACGAGGTGCTCGACCTCGGCCAGCAGCCCCGGGTGTCGTGGGGGGTCCCGCACACGATCACGGTCACGTCCCACGACGGCGTGCCCGTCGTCGCCGAGCGGATCACCGGCAGCCCCGCCCCCGGGCCCGCCACCCCCACGCTGCGCCTCGACGCCGACTCCCCGGCCCCCGGCTGACCCGCCTCACGCCTGAGGAAATAGGTCCCGGCCCCCGGAATGTCGTGAATCATGAGTTAGCGCGCATCTGAGCCTCGGGACTTCGCGGACACCTGGATTGGCTGTAGGACCTTCGTCGGGCGACCCCCGGAGTGAGGAGGACCTGGTGGCCCGTGAGGAGTTCGCCATGGATCAGAGGCTGCGGCTGGTTCTGCTGTCGTTGCAGCGGGGCGTGAACGTGGGAGCGTTGTGCGCTGCGGAGGGGGTGGCTCGCTCGGCGTTGTATGGGTGGCGTCGCCGCTATCTGGAGGGTGGCGCTGAGGCGTTGGCTCCACGGAGTCGTCGACCGCATCGCTCGCCGGGCCAGATCTCTGCCGCGCTCGAGGACGAGATCGTGCGGCTTCGTAAGGAGCTCAGCGACGCCGGCCTGGACGCGGGCCCATTGTCGATCGGTTGGCGTCTCGACCAACAGGGCCGCTGGAAGATCCCGTCGACCGCGACGATCGGCCGTGCCCTGTCTCGTCGGGGCCTGGTCACAGCCCAGCCCCAGAAGCGGCCGAAGTCGTCGTGGCGGCGCTTCGAGTGGCCGCATCCCAATGACTTGTGGCAGGGCGACATGACCCAGTGGTCCCCGGTGGGTGGGACCGGCTTCGAGATCATTGATCTTCTCGATGACTACTCGCGGTTCGTGACCGCTCTGGTCGCGTTCGACCGCCCTGTGACCTGCGAAGACACCTCGACAGTGTTCGAACAGGCCTGCAAATCCGAGGGCGCCCCGACCCGGCTGGTCACCGACAACGGCCTGATCTTCACCGGCAACCAGCTCGGGTTCGAAGTCGTCTTCGAGACCCGTGTCCGCGCCCTGGGCGTGCACCAGATCTCCTCCAGCCCCTACCACCCCCAGACCTGCGGCAAGCTCGAACGTTTCCACCAAACCCTCAAGAAACACCTCGCCGTCCTCGACCCCGCCCACACCGTGGGCGAACTCCAAGCCCAACTCGACGCCTTCCGCGACCACTACAACCACCACCGACCCCACCAAGGCATCGGCCGGCAGACACCCGCGAGCCGCTACAACACTCAACCCCGCAGCAGCCCCCTCGCTGAGATCCCCAACCGGCCACCACGCATCGTCTGTGGCACCGTCTCGTCGGCCGGGCACCTCTCCCTCGGCGGCCAATGGCGCATCGGTGTCGGCACCCGCTGGGCCGCCACCCGCATCACCATCATCCAGACCGGCCTCCACCTCCAGCTGTTCGACCCCGACAACCGCCTCATCCGCGAACTCGACATCGACCCCAACCGCCGCTACCAACCCACCGGCAACACCCCCGGACCTCACCCCCGCCACCCCAAGTAGTGTCCGCGACGTACCGCGACATACGTGTCCGCGATGTCCCGCGACATCACAGGTCGTATTCGACCGTTATTGCCTCGGGCCCTGGCGAGCGTTCGCCATTGCCTCGGGTCAGGGCGGCTACCGGGAGCGGGCGGCGGCGCGGGACAGGCGGGCGGCGGTCATGCGCCGGGCGGCGGGGACGGCGGCCAGCAGGGCCTGGGCCTTGTTGCGGCATTCGAGGTCCTCGTCGTCGGGAATCGAGTCGGCAACGATGCCGGCGCCGGCCTGGAACGACGC
>DATHEV010000115.1:0-2069 GCA_035318405.1 Iamia sp. | reverse complement strand
GACGCTGTCGTCGCTGACGTCGGCCCGGGTGGCGTAGACGCCGGTCGGGGTGGTCCAACCGCCGAGGCTGGCGATGAGCGGGCGCAGGCCGTGGTCGACCGAGAGGCTGTGCTCGGCCACGAAGCCCGAGGCGATGGGCACCACCGCGGTCCCGTGGAGGCCGCCCATGGGCAGCAGGTCGAAGATGGTCTTGGTCAGCGCCGTGTAGGTCGCCCGGTACACGGGCGTGGCCACGATCAGGACGTCGCTGGCGACGACGGCGTCGCGCACCTCGACGACCCCGGGGTCCTCGCCCAGCCCCAGCAGGGCGGCGGGGTCGAGGGTGGCCAGGTCGACCAGCCGCCCGCCGCCGGCGAAGCCGAGGGCCCGCTCGGCCAGGACCCGCGAGTGCGACGGGTCGGACGGGCTGCCGTTGAGGGCGACCACGTTCAGGCCTGAGGCGGAGACGACGCTCACGCGCTCAGCCTCTCACCCACGGCCGCCGCCGGCCCGGCCGACGGGATCGGCGCGCCGGGCTCGGCGGCGATGCCGGCGGCGCGCAGCCGGGGGATCACGCCCTCGCCGAACCAGTACGCCTCCTCGACGTGGGGCTGGCCCGAGAGGATCACGTGGTCGAACCCGAGCTCGTGGTACTCGACCAGCCGCTCGGCCACCTCCTCGTGGCTGCCCACCAGGGCGGTCCCGGCACCCCCGCGCACCAGGCCGAACCCGGCCCACAGGTTGGGGGCGATCACCAGGCCATCGGTGCGGCCCCCGTGGAGCGCCGCCATCCGGGCCTGGCCCACCGAGTCGCTGGTCGAGGTCACCACCTTCTGCGACCGGGCGATGACGTCCGGCGGCATGGCGGCCACCAGCCGGTCGGCCTCGGCCCAGGCGTCGGCGGCCCGGTCCCGGGTGATGGTGTGGAGCCGGATGCCGAAGCGCACGTCGCGCCCGACGGCCGCGGCGCGGGCCCGGACGTCGGCGATCTCCGCGGCGGCGGACGACGGCGGCTCGCCCCACATGAGCCACACGTCGGCGTGGCGCGCCGCGACCCGCTTGCCGGCGTCGGACGAGCCCCCGAAGAAGATCGCCGGCTGCGGGTCGGGGGCCGGCGTCGCCAGCGCCCCCTCGACCTCGTAGTGCTCGCCGGCGAAGTCGAACGGTCGGCCTGTCCACGCCCCGCGCAGCACGGCGAGGAACTCGTCGCACCGGTCGTAGCGGCGGTCGTGGTCGAGGTGGTCGCCGAAGCGACGCTGCTCGACGGCGCTGCCGCCGGTCACGACGTTGAGCAGCACCCGCCCCTCGCTCAGCCGCTGGAAGGTGGCTGCCTGCTGCGCCGCGAGGGTCGGCGAGATCAGCCCGGGCCGGAAGGCGACCAGGAACCGCAGCCGCCGGGTCTCCCGGATGAGGGCGGCCGTGGTGATCCAGGCGTCCTCGCAGAACGTGCCGGTCGGCGTGAGCACGGCGTCGAAGCCGACCTGCTCGGCCACCCGCGCCACGGTGGCGAGGTGGTCGAGGCTGGCGTCGCGCCGGGACGCGGTCGGGCCGAAGCCGACCACGTCGCGGCTGTCGCCGGCGGTGGGCAGGAACCAGTGGAGACCGAGGGGCATGAGATGTCCTAGAGGTCGATGGCGGCGGCGATGCGCTCGCGGAAGGGGACGAAGTCGGGGTGGAGTCGCAGGTCACGGCCGCGCTCGACGTCGGGACCGAACGGGCTCGGCTCGTCGAAGACGATGCGACCGGGACGGGAGCTCATGACGAGCACCCGGGTGCCCAGCAGCACGGCCTCGTCGACGCTGTGGGTGATGAAGACGACCGTGCGCGCCGCCTCGGCCCAGATGCGCAGCA
This sequence comes from Iamia sp., assembly GCA_035318405.1. Taxonomy (GTDB): domain Bacteria; phylum Actinomycetota; class Acidimicrobiia; order Acidimicrobiales; family Iamiaceae; genus Iamia. The sequence continues at coordinate 239 of DATHEV010000115.1, read as the reverse complement.
GCTCGAGCTGCATCCGCTCACGGGTGAGGGCGTCGAGGGCCCCGAAGGGCTCGTCCATGAGGATCAGCTCGGGGTCGTTGGCCAGCACCCGGGCGATCTGACAGCGCTGCTGCATGCCCCCCGACAGCTCGTAGGGCCGGTGGTCGCCGAACCCGTCCAGCCCGACCAGGGTGAGCCAGCGGTCGACCTCGACCCGCCGCTCGGCCCGCTTCACCCGGCGCATGCGCAGGCCGAAGCCG
>DATHEV010000114.1:0-5274 GCA_035318405.1 Iamia sp. | reverse complement strand
TCAGCGTGGGGTCGCTGCCGGCAACCTCTGGCTCTGTCATCGCGAAGCAGGACGACGTGGAGCCGGCGCACAGCGGCTTCAGGTACTTCTCCTTCTGCTCCTCCGTTGCCCAGTGGAGCATCGTGTGCATGTTCCCCTCGTCGGGCGCCTGGCAGTTCATCACCCACGGCCCCCAGCTCGACTTGGCCGCCTCGGCCTGGACCATGGCCAGCCCGACGTGGCCCAGGCCCATGCCGCCCCACTCCTCGGGCATGTGCGGGAGCCACATGCCGGCCTCGACGGCCTGGCCCCGCATCTCGATGAGGATCTTGATGTACTCGTCGCGCTCGACGCCGGTGTCGAGCCCGCCGATCCGGGCCTCGCCCGGCTTCACCACCTCGTCGACGAAGGCGCGCACCTTCAGCCGCAGCTCCTCGATCTCGGGTTCCAGGGTGAAGTCGATGGCCATGCGTCGTTGTCTAATGCACTCGCATCAGATGTCAAGGCGACTGCCTGACGGCTTGGTACGGTCGGGCGATGGCCGAGACCGCGACCCGTGACCGGCTGGTCGCCACCGCCTCCCGGCTGTTCGCGGCCCAGGGGGTCGACGCCGTCAGCCTGCGGGAGATCGGGCGGGAGGCCGAGGCCCGCAACGCCACCGCCCTCCAGTACCACTTCGGCGATCGGTCGGGGCTGGTGCGCTCGGTGCTGGCGCCGCACCACCGCGACGTCGAGGTCACCCGCCACGCCCTCCTCGATGCGTCGGAGGACCGGGGTCCCCTGGATCTGGCGGAGCTGGCGTCGACCCTCGTCCGCCCGCTGGCCGCCCGGCTGGCCGACGGCCCCGGCGGGCCCGAGTACCTCCAGATCCTGGCCGACCTGGTCAACCGGCCCCGGCCCGCCATCTCCACCGCCTCGCTGGAGGACCCGGCCGACAGCATGTACCGCTGGCGGGCCCTGGCCGCCGACGTCCTGGCCCCCGAGGCGGTGGCCCTGCACCGCCGCTTCGCCGCCTACCGCTTCACCGTGGGCGAGCTGGCCCAGCGGGCCCGCACCGGCCCCCACCGCGGCGACCGCCTCTTCACCAGCGACCTGGTCGACCTGGTCGCCGCCCTCCTCGGCGCCCCCGTCTCCCCCACGACCGCCGCCCTCCGCCGCACCCGTTCTCCGAACTCGGTGGAGTAGGCGACCGAAACGCGTCACCTACCCCACCGAGTTCACAGAGGGTCAGCCGCCCTCGGTGGTGGTGGAGCCGTCCTCGTCGGGCTCGGCCTCGTCGTCGGGGATCACCTCGCGCTCGATGCGGACGTCGCTCTGGGTCACGCCACCGACGGTGATGCCGTCGACGGCCAGGAGGGTGCCGTCGGACCGGTCGAAGTAGAGGATCGAGGCCTGGAGCGGCACCTGCTCCTCGCCCTGGAGGCTGCGGAGCCCGGCGCCGCCGGTCGAGCCCTCGACCCGGAGCTGGGTGCCCTCGCCGAGGTCCTCGACCGCCCGCCGGTGGCGGTGCCCGGCCAGCACCAGCGGGACCAGCCCGCCCAGCTCGGCCGCGGTGCGGGGATCGTGGACGAGGACCACGTCGACGGGCTCGTCGTCGTCGGCCACCTCGAGGTCCGTGGCCACCTCGGCGGCGAAGGCGTCGGCCACCTCCTGCTCGTCCTCGCCGCTGCCGGCCTGGGACTTGTCGGGCGTGAAGCGAGGGTCGCCGACGCCCCAGAAGCGCAGCCCGGCGACGGTGGTGGCGTCGTCGTCGAGGACGATGGCGTTGTCCTGGCGCCGCACCGCCCGCTGGGTGGCCTGCGAGTCGTGGTTGCCGCGGACGAAGACGTAGGGCGCGTCGACGAACTCGATCAGCTCGGCGACGCGGCCTTCCAGCTCGGTGCCCCAGTCGTTGATGTCGCCGGTGTCGACCACCACGTCGACGGCGAACTGGTCGACCACCCGCCGGATCAGGGTGAACGCCTGCGGGTTGAGGTGGATGTCGCTGACGTGGAGCACGGCCACGGTGGAGTCGTCCCGCTGGAACGACCGGACCGACTCGCCGGCCTGGTAGAGCACCGCCACGTTCTCCACCAGGCCGGCCAGCTGGGCGCTGTAGTCGTCGAGCCGGTCGAGCACGTCGCGGGCGTCGCCCACCGCGGTGGGGGCCAGCGCCAGCACGCCCGAGTAGCGGGGCTCGGCCAGCGACTCGGCGCGCCACGTCCGGGCGGCGATGCCCATCGACCCGCCGGCGGCGAGCATCGCGACCAGGGCCCCGACGAGCACCTCCTTGGGCCGGAACCGCCGCAGCCCGGAGAGGACGGCACCCCCGATCGTCGCCGTCACGAGGATGCGGAGCGCCAGCCGCTGCACGGCCGAGCGGACCTCGTCGTCGAGCTCGTCCTCCAGCCCCTCGAGCATGGTCGGGTCCTCGGCGATGGCGCGGGCCTCGTCGGGCTGGAGCTCGTCGACCCGCAGGTCGAGGCCGAGGGGACCCTTGTGCGAGTCGAGCGAGATGCGCCCCAGCGGGGCCAGGTGGACCTCGGTGCCGCCGTGGAGCGAGGGCCGGGCCGAGAAGGTGGCGTCGAACGGGCCGATGTCGGCCGGCGTGTCGCCGAAGGCCATCACCCCGAGGGTGGCCCCGGCCAGGGCGATCACGACCGTCAGCAGGACCCGCCCCACCCGCCGCAGCCACGCCGGCGGGTCCGGTCGCCGCCGTTCGGTCGTCTCCTCGTCCGGCATCACCCCACCCCTACACGAACTCGGGGGGTTTCGTGACCCTCCGGGGTCACGTTTCCCCCCGAGTTCGTGGCACGGTGAGGTCATGCCCGCCGCCGAACGCACCATCGCCACGCTCGTGCCCTCGGCGACCGACCTGGTGTGCGCCCTGGGCGGCGGTGACCGGATCGTGGGCATCAGCCACGAGTGCGACCACCCCGAGGTCCGGGGCAGGCCCATCCTGACCCGGGCCAACCTGGCCACCGCCCCCGAGCCCGGCCAGGCCGCCGCCGACCCCGCCGCCCTCGACGCCGACGTCACCGCCACCCACGCCGCCGGCGAGCCGCTCTACCTCACCGACCGGGCCGAGCTCGACCGCCTGGCGCCCGACGTCGTCGTCGCTCAGGACGTGTGCGACGTCTGCGCCGTCACCGGCGACCAGGTCGCGTGCGAGGTCCCCGCCGGCACCGAGGTGGTGCGGCTCGGCGCCGTCGATCTCGAGGGCCTGCGCACCGACCTCCGCCTCGTGGGCGACGCCCTCGGCGACGACGGGCCGGCCCGGGCCGCCGAGGCCATCGCCGAGCTCGACGAGGGCCTGGCCGTGGTGCGGGCCCGGGTCGCCGACCGGCCCCGGCCCACGGTGCTGCTGCTGGAGTGGAGCGACCCGCCGTTCATCGCCGGCCACTGGGTGCCCGAGCTGCTCGCCACCGCCGGCGGGCTCGACGTCCTCGGGGCGCCGGGGGCCGCGTCCCGGCGCGTCACCTGGGCCGAGATCGCCGAGGCCGATCCCGACGTCGTCGTCTTCCTCCCCTGTGGCTACGGGCTGGCCGCGGCGGCCGACGAGGGCCGAACGCTGCTGGGCCGGCCCGAGCTGGCCGGCCTGCGCGCCGTGGCCGAGGGCCGGGTCTGGGCCGTCGACGCCACCCGCCTCCTGTCCCGCTGCACGCCGGTGGCCGTCGAGGCGGCGCGGGTGCTGGCGTCGATCCTCCACCCCGCCGCCGTCGGCCCACCCGACCCCACCTCGGCGCTGCCGTTGACCTGACCCCACCGTTCTGTGTGCGGGAGACCACCGGTCCGGTGGTCTCCCGCACACGGAACGGCGATCGGCCGTCGGCCTCTGAGCTCACGCCGGTTCGGCGACCTCGATGGCCTGGTCCACCTCGACGAGGGGCAGCACGATCTCCTCGCCGGTGGCGGGGAACCGGACGGCCACCTCGACCCGATCGGTGCTCGACCCCAGGCCGACGTGGACGGGCAGCTCGCTCTGGCCGAGGAAGTGGGTGGCCACGCCGACGTGGCGCACCTGGCGACGACCATCGGCACCGGTCACGGTCACGACCGCGCCGAGGGCCTCCCGGCCCGACCCCGCCCCGCGCACGGTGATGCGCAGCCAGTGCCCCGCCTCCCGGGGGTGCGTGAGCAGCACCCGCGGCGGCGCCGCGGTGTCGGCGATGACGACGTCGAGCACGCCGTCGCCGTCGAGGTCGGCGATGGCCAGGCCCTTGCCGTCGCCGTCGGGCACCGGGCCGTCCGGGCCGAGGCCGGCGTCGATGCTGACGTCGGTGAAGGCACCGGTCCCGTCGCCGGCCCAGACGTGGTCGGGCGTGCCGGAGAAGTCCTTCGAGGGCGTCGGCGGGATCCCGGGGTCGTACCCGTTCGTGGCCACCAGGTCGAGGGCGCCGTCGCCGTCCAGGTCGGCGAGGGCCGACCCCCACCCCCACTCGACGTCGACCACCCCGGCGTCGGGCGTGAGCTCGGCGAAGCGCCGGCCGCCGTCGTTGCGGAACAGCTTGCTGCCGGAGTGCTCGGACACGCAGCCGGGGGGCTCGCAGGCGTCGAGGAAGCCGATCGAGCTGGTGAACCAGTCGAGGTCGCCGTCGCCGTCGACGTCGCCGAAGGTCGAGCCCATGGCGTTGGAGACGGAGGCGAACGGCGTGTCGGCCGTGCCCTCGGTGAAGGTGCCGTCGCCGTCGTTCCAGAACATCCGCACGGTGCCGAAGTCGCTGGCCACCAGGAGGTCCTGCCAGCCGTCGTCGTCCAGGTCGACCAGCGTCGACCCGAACGCGTCACGGGGGACGACGCCCGCCGCGACCCGGTCGCCCCGGTTGTCGGGCGTGTCGGTGAGCAGGACGCCCGCCGCCTCGGTCACGTCGTCGAACACGCCGGGCTCGGCCGCACCCCGGTTGCGGAGGAGCCGGGCGTGGGGCGAGGGCGCCTCCCCGAAGCGCTGCGGCGCGGACCACTCGTTCGTGTGGATGTCGACCCACCCGTCGTTGTCGACGTCGCCGAAGCTCACGGTGAAGCCGGCGCGGGGCTCGTCGTCGGCGAGGGCCGCGCCCCGCGCCACCGCCTCCTCGGTGAAGGGCCCCGAGCCGTCGTTCATGAAGAGGTGGAAGCGGTCGTCGGCGATCGTCGTGACGTAGAGGTCCGGGAACCCGTCGTTCTCCAGGTCGGCCCAGCCCGCCCCGTTCCCGTTCATCGGGCCGCCGTCGAGCCCGAGGTCCGCCGTCACGTCGGTGAAGCGGCCCGAGCCGTCGTTCTCGTACAGCACCCCCGGCGCCCGCAGCCGGGTGAAGTACAGGTCGGCGTCGCCGTCGG
>DATHEV010000113.1:0-6802 GCA_035318405.1 Iamia sp. | reverse complement strand
CGACCACCGATCCCCGCGCCTGGTGCCCGGCCAGCAGGTCGACGCCAGGCGGCCGCACCCGCACCACCCACTCCTCGCCCCGCGGCGTGGCGATCACGTCGAGCACGGCCTCGACCGCCGCCCCGTCGGGCGACGATCCCTGCCGGCGCCGGGAGATGGCCGCGAGCAGACCGTCGCGCACGTCCGACGCCAGGGGCGCAGGGCTGGGGGACGGGTCGGCGGCTGACGGCAAGGGGACCTCCTGGAGGTCGGGGCGCGGATCGTAGCCTTGCCTCGTGCCCGAGCTACCGGAGGTCGAGACCATTCGCCAGGCGCTCGACCCGTTGCTCCGCGGGCGCACGGTCGTCGAGGCCGACGCCCACCCCTCGCCCAAGTTCTCCTCGGCCCCGGCCGCGGTCGGCGCCGAGATCGGCGGTGTGCGCCGCCGGGGCAAGTACCTGCTGGCCGACCTGGCCGGGGAGTCGGGACCGTGGGAGCTGATCGTCCACCTGGGCATGACCGGCCAGCTGGGCCTCGACCTCGACCCCGACGGGGCCTACACCCGGGCCTGGTGGGCGCTCGACGACGGCACCACGCTCACGTTCCGCGACGTCCGCCGCTTCGGGCGCATCGCCGTGGTGCCCGCCGGCGACCACCGCAGCCTCCCGACCCTCCACGCCATCGGGCCCGAGCCCTTCGACGACGTCGCCTTCACCCCCGACGGGCTGTGGCGGGCCCTGCACGCCAGCACCGCCCGGGTGAAGACCCAGCTGCTGTCGCAGCGTCCGGTCGCCGGCGTCGGCAACATCTACGCCGACGAGGCGCTGTGGCGAGCCGAGGTCAACCCCGCCACCCGCCGGGTGGGCCGCACCCGCGCCGCCCGGCTCCACGAGGCCATCCGCGACGCCCTCGCCCTCGGCCTGGCCAACGGCGGCACGACGCTGCGCGACTACCGCACCGTCACCGGTGAGCCCGGCCGGAACCAGGCCGCCCTCGCCTGCTACGGCCGCTCGGGCCGGCCCTGCCTGCGCTGCGGCACCACGTTGCGGAGCGCGGTGCTCGATGGGCGCACGGCCACCTGGTGCCCCCGCTGCCAGGCCCGCTGACCGCCCCCGGACGCGACGAGGGCACCGGCCGGAGCCGGTGCCCTCGCAGCAGTTCAGGTGATCAGTCGGTCAGCGGGACGCCGTAGGCGTCGGTCTTGATGCTGCCGGTGAGGATCTGGATGCCCTCGATCAGGCCCCAGAGGCCGCCGATCCCACAGGTCACGATGCTCACGACCAGCTGGATGACGCCCTTCTTGGTGTTGCCCAGGTAGAAGCTGTGGGCGCCCCAGGCCCCGAGCAGGATGCCCAGGATGCCAGCGACCATCTTCTGCTTGGGCTGCCACCCGGCGGGGGCCCCCTCGGTCATGTTCCAGGTGGGAGACAGCGCGCCACCCTGCGGGGGCGGGCCCGAGGGGCCGCCGCTGTAGCCACCCTGGGCGGGAGGCGGGCCGAGCGGCGAACCGCTGGGCGGAGGGATGTTGCTCATGGGCGACACGTTCCTTGGACGTAGGGATGGGAACCGGGGAAGTGTCGCACACCTACGGCCTCAGGGGGTGCGATCGTCCGGGTGGGACGGCTCCCCTGCTCCGCGCCCCCGATCTCAGCCCTTCAGCGGGACCCCGTTGGCGTCGGTGCTGATGCTGCCGGTGAGGATCATGATCCCCTCGACCAGGCCCCAGATGCTCGACAGCCCGCAGGTGGGGATGAAGAGCAGCAGCTGGGCGATGGCCTTGCCGTTGTTGCCCAGATAGAAGTTGTGGACGCCCAGGTAGCCCAGCAGGATCCCGAGCAGGCCGGCGACCAGCTTCTCCTTCTGGACGTAGCCCGGAGGCACGCCGGGTTGGACCGACGGCACGCCCCCGGGGCCGGGACCGAAGCCCGGTCCGGGCGGCGGGGCGTAGGCGCCGGGAGCGCCGAACCCACCGGGAGCGGCACCGAACCCACCGGGCGGCGGACCACCGGGGGGCGGGCCGCCGAAGCCGGGCGGAGGGCTGCCGGGTGGGGGACCGCTGGGCGGCGGGCCTCCGAAGCCGGGGGGCGGGCCGGGCGGGGCCTCGGCCGGCTTGTCGAGCGACGGGCCGCTCGGGGGTGGGCCGGGCGGAGGACCGGGCGGCGGGGGCGGGCTGGCGCCACCCGAGGCGGGCGGGGGCGGGAGGGACGTCCCGGCGGGGATGACCACCGTGCCCCCGTCGTCGAGGATCCCGCTCGGCTTGGCCAGATCGGGGCCGGACGCGCCCTCGTCGGGCGGCGGGCCGCTCGGCGGCGATGGTGGGGCAGGGGTGTCGGACACGGAGGTCCCCTCTCGGATGACGGCAGACGGGCCGGTGTCCGAGGTTACGCGCTGTCGAGCACCCCGACGGACCCCGGACGCCGGGGCCCCGCCCCCGGTCAGAGGCCGCCCAACGGGATGTTCGCCGGGATCTTGTACCACTCCCCGTTGTTGGCCTTCACCGCTCCGAGGATGCGGAAGGTGATCCACCAGGCTGTGATCGGAAGGGCCAGGATCCAGACCACGAACGCCCCGAAGCCGAGGGTGATGACCGTGAACACGAAGGCCACGATCCCGTAGATCACGGACGCGATCAGGAGCACGAGGTACAGCCCGAGAGCCTGCCCGGCCTGCTGACGCACGTAGGGCGAGGTCGACCCCGTCCCGTTCATGATGATCAACGGGGGCAGGAAGCCGAGCAGGCCGCACGTCAGGACCTCGGTGAGGAGTGCCCCGAGATGGGCCCACATCGCCGAGGACCGCTCGGCGGGTGAGGGGACGTACGGACCGAGGTGGGCAGGGTTCGGCCCGTAGCCCGGCACCGGCGCGCCGTAGCCCGGCATCGGTGCGCCGTAGCCCTGGGCCGGTGGGAACCCGGGAGGCGGGCCATGGCCCGGCGCGGGCGAGCCGTACCCCTGAGGCGGGGGATACCCGGGAGGCGGGCCAGGAGGCTTGCCCAATGAGGGCCCGTCGGGACCCGTCGGTCCGGGCGGTGGCGTGGTCATGGTCCCTCCCTCGCGCCGCCCCTGCGGGCCGACGCCGGCTGACAGTAGCCCGGAACCGCCCCGGGAGGATCGGGTCGCTAGGCGCTGTCGAGCACCCCGACGGACCGCAGGCGCCGCTCGAGGTGGTGCTCGGCCGCCCGGATGGCGAGACGGTCGACCTCAGCGGTGGCCGGTGTCTCCGGGGCGGCGAGGGCCGCGGCCAGTCGCCCGCCGAGGACGTCGCGGAGCAGGCCGAGCGCCGCCGGCGACAGGGGCTGGCCCCGCCGGTCGTCGCGGCACACGACCCCACCCTCCATCAGGTCGAACGCCACCAGGTGCTCGACGGCACCGCACATCACGCACTGGTCGAGCACGGGGGCCACGCCCTCGAGGGCCAGCAGCTTCCAGAGGTAGCCGGCCACCACGAGGGGCGAGGGGGTGGCCGCCAGCGTGCGCAGGGCGCCCAGCAGCAGGCGGTACTGGGCCGGGTTGGGCTCGCGCTCGAGGGCGACCTGGTCGGCGGCCTCCACCATGGTCAGCGCCTGGCCCAGCCCGTGCAGGTCCTCGCGCAGGGACCGGAAGTGGTCGACCGACTCGACCTGGGTGATCGTGTCGAGCTCGCCCCGGCCCCGGTAGAGCTGGATGGCCACGTGGCTGGGCGGCTCCAACCGGGCCCCGAACCGGCTCTTGGTGCGCCGGACGCCCTTGGCCACGGCCCGCACCTCGCCGTGCTCCTCGGTGAGGAGGACGACGATGCGATCGGCCTCGCCCAGCTTGTAGGTGCGCAGGACCAGGGCATGGTCGCGGTAGAGCCCCTGCTGGTGCTCACGCTCACCCCGACTCACCCACCCACGGTACAGGGGTGGGTCTGGGCCACCTGGGTAGCGTGCGGCGGTGGAGAGGCTGAAGGCGCTCGGAGAGCGATGGAAGTGGCTCGGGACGCTGCTCGAGATGCACGCGCGGGTCGGTGAGACCAACGGCGGCTCGGTGGCGTCGGCCGCCACCGTCCAGTTCTTCATCGCCCTGTTCCCGCTGATCCTCGTGGCCATCGCCGCTCTCGGCTTCGTCACCTCCAACGACGCCTCGGTCACCGACGACATCATCGACGGGCTCGGCCTCACCGGCTCGGCTGCCCGGACGGTGCAGGACGCCATCGAGACGGCCCAGGAGAGCCGGCGGGCCGCCACCGTCGTCGGCGTGCTGGGCCTGCTCTGGAGTGGTCTCGGCGTCACCACCGCCGTCTCGATGGCGGTGCGCACGCCCTGGCAGCGCAAGATCGAGGGCATCAAGACCAAGGGCTTCGGCCTGGTCTGGCTCCTCGTCGGGGCGCTCACCCTCGGCGCGGCCATCGGGGCCGGCGCCCTGCTCAACCGCACGCCCGAGGCCGTGCCCCGATGGGCCACCTCCGGCGGGCTCATCACCGGCGGCCTGGCCTGCGAGTTCGGCTTCTTCCTGTGGACCTTCTGGATCCTGGGCGACCGCCGGGCCGGCTGGCGCGCCTTCGTGCCCGGGGCCGTCGTCGGCGCCCTCGGGCTCGAGGTCCTCAAGCTGGTCGGCACCGTCCTGGTGCCCCGCATGGTCGCCTCGTCGTCGTCGCTCTACGGACCGATCGGCGTCGTCTTCGCCATCATCGCCTGGCTCACCATCTTCTCGAAGCTGATCGTCTACGCCTCGGCCCTCAACGCCGTGCGCTTCGAGGAGGACCACGGGTTCACCACCCTCGAGATCAGGGCCCCGCTGTTCGAGGGCGAGGTGCCCGTCTCGGCCGATCGAGGGGGCGCGGTGGTCGCCACCGAGCCCACCGCCGACCACAGCTGACCGCGATGAGGGACGATCGCACTGTCTCCGAGGTCGTCGGCGCGTCGCTGGCGCGAGTCACCTCCGCGCTGCCGGGAGGTGCTGAGGAGCGCCCCGGGCAGGTGGCGATGGCCCACGCCGTCCTCCGGGCGATCATCGACGGCCGCCATGTCGTCGTGCAGGCGGGCACCGGCACCGGCAAGTCGCTGGCCTACCTCGTCCCCGCCGCCATGTCGGGCAAGCCGGTCGTGATCGCCACCGCCACCAAGGCGCTTCAGGACCAGCTCGTGGGCAAGGACCTCCCGTTCGTCGCCGAGCACCTCGACGAGCCCCTCACCTACGCCGTGCTGAAGGGGCGCTCGAACTACGTCTGCCGCCAGCGGCTGGGCGAGATCGACGCCTCGGCCCAGCAGCTGGCGCTCGACGGCCTGGTCGAGCGGGCACCCGAGGAGGAGCTGCGCGACATCAAGACGTGGGCCGGCACGACGCTCACCGGCGACCGGGCCGAGCTGGCCTTCGAGCCGTCGCCCGAGGCCTGGGCCGCGGTGAGCGTCGGCTCCCGCGAGTGCCCCGGCGCCTCGCACTGCCCGCAGGGCGGGTCGTGCTTCGCCGAGGCGGCCCGCAACCTCGCCAGCGACGCCGACGTCGTGGTGGTCAACCTCCACCTCTACGGCCTCCACCTCGAGAGCGGCGGCATGGTGCTCCCCGAGCACGACGTGGTCATCATCGACGAGGCCCACCAGCTCGAGGACGTGATCTCCTCGACGTTCGGCGTCGACCTCACCGCCGGACGCTTCGCCGCCCTGTCCCGCATGGCCGGCGCCGTGCTGGAAGATCCGCTGACGCTGGGGGCGGTCGAGTCCGCCGGCTCCCTGGTCGCCGACGCCCTCGCCGAGCACGTGGGCCGGCGGCTGCGCGGACGGCTCGAGCCCGAGATCGAGTCGGCCGTGGCCGACGCCCGCATCGCGGTCGACGGGCTGCTCGCCGCCCTGAAGGGCGTGCCCACCGACAAGGGCGAGGACACGGCGGCCAAGGCCACCCGGGCGGCCAAGGCGGCGGGCCGGCTGGCCGGCGAGCTGGAGGCCGTCCTCGAGGTCCGCACCGGCCACGTCATGTGGGTCGAGGGGCCGGAGCGGACCCCCTCGCTGCGGCTGGCCCCGGTCGACGTCGGGCCCACGCTGGCCGAGCGGCTCTGGTCGGAGACCACGGCCATCCTCACCAGCGCCACCGTGCCGCCGTCGATCGTGGCCCGGCTGGGCCTGCCCGAGGACCGGGTCGACGTCATGGACGTGGGCAGCCCCTTCGACCACCAGCACCACGCCCTCCTCTACTGCGCCGCCCACCTCCCGGATCCCCGCGAGGCCACCTACGAGCCGGCGACCCACGCCGAGCTGATGGCGCTCATCGAGGCGGCCGGGGGCCGCACGCTCGCCCTGTTCACCTCGTACCGGGCCATGGACGCCGCCGCCGACGTCCTCAGGCCCCGGCTGTCGGTGCCCCTGCTGACCCAGCGCGACCTGCCCAAGCCGGCGCTCGTGGCCGCCTTCTCGTCCGACGAGCCGACGTGCCTGTTCGCCACCATGGGGTTCTGGCAGGGCGTCGACGTGCCCGGGCGCACCCTCTCGCTCGTCGCCATCGACCGCATCCCGTTCCCCCGGCCCGACGAGCCGCTGATGCAGGCCCGGCGGGAGGCGGCACGGGGCGAGGCCTTCCGGCTCGTCGACCTCGACCGGGCGGCCACGCTCCTGGCGCAGGGTGCGGGCCGGCTGATCCGCACCGCCGAGGACCGCGGCGTCGTCGCCGTGCTCGACCCCCGGCTGGCCAAGGCCCGCTACCGCTGGGACCTGGTCCGGGCCCTGCCGCCGATGCGCCGCACCAAGGACCGCGCCGAGGCCGAGGCCTTCCTCCGCGAGGTGGTGGGAGGATCTCCACCATGAGCGACGGCGCGGCCCAGACGATCTCGTACCCGGCGCTCGGCTCCCGCCCGTCGCGAGCGGCGGCCGAGC
>DATHEV010000112.1:0-6970 GCA_035318405.1 Iamia sp. | reverse complement strand
GAGAGCAGTCCCCTGTGCACGGGGGCGGGCGGCGCCACCCCGCTCGGACCGATGATGTACGAGGGCAGCGCCACCGGCGGTGCCTACGTCCGCTACGAGCGCCCCGACGAGAGCAGCCGGATCCTGCTGACCGTCGCCCCGGTCACCGATGCCCCGGACCTCGTGGCCGACGCCCAGACCGCCATCGCCGGGTGCACGACGGGGGCCCAGGCGGCCACGGTTCTGGCGTGGGAGCCGCTGGGCGACGGTTCGCTGGCGTTCTCGCTCAGCCTGACGGACGGGACCACCAGCCAGTCCGCCATCTTCGTGATCGCCCGCATCGGCGAGGTCGTCGTCGCCCTCAACCTCCAGTCGTACTCGGCCGAGGGGCAGGCGCTCGCGCCGGCGCCGACCGAGGCCGAGGTCCAGTCGTTCGTCGGCACCGTCCTCGCCGGCGTGACCGCCCTCGGCTGAGGCCGAGCCGGGTGCCGGGACGTCAGCCGAGGACCAGGACGGCGTCGGACGGGCGCCCGATCGAGGCGACGACGGTGGGCTCCACCGGGGCAGGTGCCGCCGGACGGGTGGCCCAGCGCTCGATCCGGGTCAGGCCCGGCGCCTCGGCGTGGCCCCACACCAGGCGGGCGGCGAGGTCGGCGGCGGCATCGACCTCGATCCACGACACGTGGCGGACCACCACGTGGGCGTCGGGCAGCGGTCCCCGCCCGGGCCGGCGGTGCAGCAGGCCGCCGCCGCAGCCGGGGTTGGCGTAGAGGACCGGGCCCCGCTCGGACAGCTCGGGGATGTGGGTGTGGCCGGTGACGTAGGCGGCGACGCCCACGGCGGCCAGGGCATCGGCCCGCCGGTGGGCGGCCTCGTTGCCCGGGTCGCCACCGCCCGCCATGTCGGGCGCCCAGCCCCGGAAGGCCCGCCAGCCCACGCCGCCCCAGAAGGCGGCGCCGCCGACGATCGCCAGGACGGCGACGAGGGCGACGGCCAGCGCCACGGCGGCCGCCACCCCGGTCGGTGCGCCGGCAAGGGCGGCCAGACCCAGGGCGGCGGCGAGGACCAGCGGCACCGCCGCCACCGCCAGCACCGGGGCCAGCTGCCGGTAGAGCAGCCGGGAGCCGATGACGGCGGGCAGGTCGAGGGGATCGGCCAGCAGGCCGAGACCCTGGCCCCATGCCGTCCGCGTCAGCCCCTCGACCTGCGGCAGCAGGTCCTGGACGATGTGGTGCCCGAGGGGCGTCTCGGCCGGATCCCGAGGGTCGACGAAGGCGTTGGCCGGGTCGAGCTGATGGCCGTGCTCGACGCGGACCCGCCGGGTCCCCGCGGCGCAGTCGAGGTCGAGGTCGAGGGTCAGGGCCAGGGTGGCGCCGAGCCGCGCCCGCAGCGTCTCGATGGCCGGTGGGTGCCAGGCGAGGTGGCCGTCGTGGTTGCCGGGCAGCACGACCACGTGACGGTCGGGCCCGGTGCCGAAGGCGGCCAGGGCGGCGGCGAGGCGGGGGTGCGCGTCGAGGGCGAGGCCGGGGTCGAGGTGGGGCTCGGCCAGCATCTCGAAGCAGTCGCCGGCGAGCACCACCGCGCCGGGCCCGTCCCAGCGCTCGACGGCAGCGGCGATGGCGTCGGTCGCCCGCTGCGAGCCGGTCGACGCCTGCCGGACGAGGTGGAGGTCGCTCACGACCAGCACCCGTCCGCCCCGGGGGACCGCAACGACGGCGCGATCGAGCACCTCCTGGCCCGCGTCCCCCCTTCTCGACACCGCGCCCATCCCCTTGTCCTCCTCCCCCGGGGGCTCAGGTTAGGTCGCGTCCCGCCCCGACGGCGAGGCCGTCACGCCAGACGCTCGCCCAGCCACTCCAGGACGCCGGTCCACGCCTCGTGGTCCGGCTCGATGACGGCGAAGTGGTCGACGTCGTCGAGGAGGTGGGCGGTCACGTCGTCGCCGGCCTCGGTGGCACGGTCCCGGTAGGTCTCCGACAGCACGACGGGGACGATGGGGTCGGCCCGGCCGTGGACGAGGAGCGTGGGCACGCCGAGCGGGATGCGCTCGATGGGCGACGCCAGCCCGTAGCGGTCGCCGACGACGGTGGCCGAGCCACCCATGAGGTCGTCGACCGCGCCCTGCCCGAGCTGCTCGATCGAGGCCGCCGCCAGGTTCACCACCCCGGCCTGGGAGACCACGGCGGCTGGATCGACCACCGGCCCGGCTCCGGGGGCGTCGTCCGGCAGGCCGGCCCGGGCCGCTGACCAGAGGGCGAGGGTGCCCCCGGCCGAGTGGCCGACCACCGCCACCCGCTCGAGGTCGAGGGCGTGCTCGTCGGCCAGCTCGGCCAGGTGGTCGACGGCCGCGGCCAGGTCGGTGAACGTGGCCGGCCAGCCACCACCCCCGCCCACCGGCCGGTAGTCGATGTTCCACGCCGCCCACCCCGCGGCCACCACCGTCTCGGCCAGCGGGTCCATCAGCGAGCGGTTCCACTCCGCCCGCCAGAAGCCGCCGTGCACCAGCACCACCACCGGGTGCGGCCCGGTGCCCTCGGGGAGCGACAGGGCGCCCCGCTGGAGGTCCTCGTCGCCGTAGGCGATCACGTCCACACCGTCCTCCTCGTCGACCGAGCCCTCGTCGTCGTCACCGCCGTCGCGACAACCCACCATGGCCCACACCACGCCGGCACCGGCCAGCCCGAGGACCGCCCGCCGGGACACGCCGGTCACGGGTCGGTGCCCCCGACCTCGACCTCGGTGCCCCGCAGGTGGAACGGCACCGAGGTGACCACGGTGTCGGGCCGGGCCCGCAGCCGGGTGCGCAGGACCAGGGCGCTCTGGTTGTGCAGGACCTGCGAATACCAGTGGTCGAGCACGAACTCGGGCAGGACCACGGTCATGAAGTCGTCCTCCACCTCGGCGTCGTACTCCTCCACGAACCTCATGATGGGCCGCGACAGCTCGCGATAGGGGGAGTACAGCGTGCGCAGCTCGATCGGGACGTCGTGCTCGGCCCACGCTCGGGTGATGGCGTCCTGCTGCTCGGCGTCGGCCACGACGGTGACGGCGAGGAGGCGGTCGGGGTTGAGCGAGCGGGCGTAGGCGATGGCCTCCAGCGAGCCCACGGTGACCCGGCCGACCAGCACCACCACGGTGTGGGTCCGCCGCCGGACCCGGTAGCCGGGCGGCACCGCCAGGGCCCGGTCGACCTTCTGGTAGTGACGGTGGATCGCCCGGAACAGCATGACGATCATGGGGATCACCACGGCGGGGATCCACGCCCCGTCGGTGAACTTCGACGCCACCACCACGGTCAGCACGACCCCGGTGGCCAGACAGCCGACGGCGTTGATGACCAGCCCCCGCTGCCAGTGGGGCTCGCGCAGCCGGAGGTGGTGGCGCACCATCCCGGCCTGGCTGAGGGTGAACCCGGTGAACACGCCGACGGCGTACAGGGGGATCAGGAGGGTGACCTCGGCCCGGAAGACGGTGATGAGGACCCCGGCCATGGTGGCCAGGATCAGCACGCCGTTGGAGAAGACGAGCCGGTCGCCGCGGGTGGCCAGCTGGCGGGGCAGGTAGCCGTCGCGGGCGATGATCGAGCTGAGCCGGGGGAAGTCGGCGTAGGCGGTGTTGGCGGCCAGGATCAAGATGGCGAAGGTGCCGAACTGGAGCCCGTAGAACAGCAGTGATCCCTCGCCGAACACCGCCGCGGCCAGCTGGGCCAGCACGGTCTGGCCCTGCTCGTCCACCACCGGCTTGTAGTGGTGCGCCAGCGTCGAGATGCCGAGGAAGCCGACGGCCAGGATGCCGGCCATCATGAACAGCGTCTGGGAGGCGTGCCGGGCCTCGGGCTTGCGGAAGGCGGGCACGCCGTTGGAGATGGCCTCGACGCCCGACAGCACCACCGCCCCCGACGAGAAGGCCTTGAGGATCACGAACAGCGCGGCCGTCTGGGTGAGGTCGTGCTGCTCGGCGAACTCCGCCGCCACCTCCCGCGAGCGGGCCGTGTCGATCTCCTCGACCCCACCCCCGAGGAACACCTTCCCCAGCCCGACCACGAGGAGGACGGCGAGGAGCACCACGTAGAAGTAGGTCGGGGCGGCGAAGACCTTTCCCGACTCCTTCACGCCGCGCAGGTTGCCGATGGTCAGCAGGGCCAGGAACCCGAGGGCCAGGGCGACCCGGATGGCGGGCTTGTCGTTGAACTCGAAGGCCGAGCCGATGGCCAGCACGCCGGCCGAGATCGAGACGGCGACGGTGAGCGTGTAGTCGACCAGCAGCGACGCCCCCGCCACCAGCCCCGCCGTGGCGCTGATGTTCTCCCGGCTCACCACGTAGGCCCCGCCGCCGTTGGGATAGGCGTGGATCGTCTGGCTGTAGCTGATGGCCACGATCGCCAGCAGGACGGCGGCGGCGATGGCGATGGGCACCAGGTAGGTGTGGGCCTGGGGCACCACCACCGCCATCATCAAGATGAAGAGCATCTCCTGGGTGGCGTAGGCCGTGGAGGAGATGGCGTCGGAGGCGAACACGGCCAGCGCCGTCGGGCGGCCCAGGCGCTGGTGCTCCTCGTCGCTGGACGCCAAGGGCCGTCCGACCAGGAACCGCTTGAGCATCGTCGCCATGACACCTGCCGGATGACGGGTCGGACCGGGGTGCCGGACCGAGCGGGGGAACCCTACGAGCGGCCCCCGGCCCGATGACAGGGGTGGCCGTGAAGGAAGCGTGAAGGTTCCCGGTTCGAGGACGGCTCCGAGACGAGCCCGTTTAGTCTCCGACGGCGGGCCTCGTGGTCCCGGACGGAGGTCGGAGTGCACGTCGTCGTGGTCGGATGCGGACGGGTCGGGGCCGGGCTGGCGACCGCCATCGAGGCCCACGGCCACACCGTCGCCGTCGTCGACCGCCGGCCGGCCGCCTTCTCCCGCCTGCCCGAGGGGTTCGCCGGCCGCACCGTCGTGGGCGTCGGCTTCGACCGGGACCGGCTGCGGGCCGCCGGCGTCACCGACGCCGGTGCCGTCGCCGCCGTCACCAGCGGCGACAATTCCAACATCCTGATCGCCCGGGTGGCCCGGGAGACCTTCGGCATCGAGCGGGTCGTGGCCCGCATCTACGACCCCCGTCGGGCCGCCATCTACGAGCGGCTGGGCATCCCCACCATCGCCACCGTCCAGTGGACGACCGACCAGGTGCTCCAGCGGGTCCTCCCCGAGCAGGCTGCCGTCGAGTGGATCGACCCCAGCGCCAAGGTGGTGCTGGTCGAGCGGGTCGTCCCCGCGGGCTGGGCCGGGACGCCGGCGCTCGCCCTCGACACCGCCGGCGGAGCGCGGGTCGTCGCCGTCACCCGGCTGGCCGTGGCCCGGGTGCCGACCGCCGACCTGCTGCTCCAGGACGGCGACAGCGTGCACATCGCCCTCGCCGGCGAGGCCGTCGATGCCCTCGACGAGCGTCTGGCCACCGGACCGGGAGGTCACCGATGAAGGTCGTCATCGCCGGCGGTGGAGCCGTGGGGACGTTCATCGCCACGTCCCTCGTCGAGGCCGGCCACGCCGTCACCATCGTCGAGGTCGACCGGGATCGGGCCGCCACCGCGGTGGAGGCGGACGAGACCCCCGGGGTCGCCTGGGTCGTGGCCGACGCCTGCGAGGTGAGCGAGCTGGCCCGCGCCGACGTCGAGCATGCCGACGTGGTCGCCGCCGTCACCGGGGACGACGAGGACAACCTCGTCATCTCGCTGCTGGCCAAGCAGGAGTTCGGTGTACCCCGCGTCGTGGGCCGGGTCAACAACCCCCGCAACGAGTGGATGTTCACCGAGGCCTGGGGCGTCGACGTGGCCGTGTCGACCCCCCACCTGCTGACCGCCCTGGTCGAGGAGGCGGTGTCGGTGGGGACGCTGGTGCGGCTGCTGTCGCTGGAGGGGGGCAAGGCCCGGCTCTCCGAGGCCACCCTCACCGAGGACTCGCCGGCGGTCGGCCAGGACCTGTCCCAGCTCCCGCTCCCCCGGAGCTGCACGGTGGTGGCGGTGCTGCGCGAGCGTCGGGTCGTCGTGCCCCGCGGCGACACCGTCCTCCACGCCGGCGACGAGGTCGTCGTCCTCACCACCGGCGACGTCGAAGCCGAGATCGTCCAGGTCCTGCTGGGCTGACCCGGGCGACGAGCCCAGCAGGCGCGCCAGTTTCGGCGCCAGCGCCATCAAGGACGACGACGTTGGCCCGGCGCAGCCGCAGGGGGTGCGGGGGGAACCCCCACACGAAGAGCCGTGCGCCCGAGGAACGAGGGCTCCGGCTCTGGGACGATCTTCAGCCCCGAGCGAAGCGAGGGACCGTCAGCTCGAAGGAACGGCGTGAGCGTCAGCGAACGAGTGACTGAGAAGTCGATACTCCGGGTTCAGGAACACGAGGCGGCCGCGCTCGCGGCGGGCCATGCCGTCGACCTCGACGGGGCGACCGGGGTCGAGCCCGCCGACGCGGGTGCGACCGGTGAAGACGACCACGGCCCGGCCCGAGCCGTCGTCGACGGTGACCTCGAGCGACGGCGCCCCCGCCCGCGGGACGACCTGGAGACCGGCCACCTCGCCTCGCACCCGGGTGAAGCCGCGCTCGGAGGCGGATCCGATGGGCGTGGCGTCGTCCGCGCCGAAGCGTCGCTGGAGCGACTCGGCGTGGAGGTCGTCGGTGGTGCGACCCAGGGTGCGGCGGAGGCGGTCGAGCACCGACTACTTCGTCTGCTTGGCCTTGGCGGTCTTCGCCTGCTCCTCGACCTTGTCGACGCCCTTCTTGGCCGCGCCGGCCGCCTTGTTGATCTTGTCGGAGTGCTTGTTCTTGGTCTTGGTGTTGATGAGGCCAGCGGCCTTGTCGATGCCGCCGTCGACCTTGCTGGCATTGCCGGCGATGGCGTCGGTGACCTTGTCGATGGCGCCGCTCTTCTTGAACTTGTCCAGGATCCCCATGGGCATCTCCTCTGGTAGGCGATCGACCCTACGCCGCTAGGCGATGACCTCCACGGGCGT
>DATHEV010000111.1:0-4678 GCA_035318405.1 Iamia sp. | reverse complement strand
GCTCGGGCAGTACTGCATCAACGTGACCGATCTCGACCGGTCGGTCGCCTTCTACGAGGCCCTCGGGCTCGAGTGCACCAGCCGCACCGAGATCCCCCAGGCGCACGAGGCGATCCTCGAGCACGCGGGTGGCTACGGAGGCAAGCTCCAGCTGGCCCAGCAGAAGGAGCCGGCCGATCCGTTCGACCTCGGCACCGCCTTCTGGAAGCTCTACGTCAACACGCCGGATGCCGCCGGGACCTACGCCCAGGCCCTCGCCGCCGGGGCCACGGCCGAGACCGAGCCCGAGCGGATGGACCGGTGGCCGGTCACGGTGGGCTTCGTGCGCGACCCCGACGGCTACCTCGTCGAGCTCGTCGAGCGTCACCCCTGGCCGTCCGAGGCTCCCGCCGACGCACCGTGGATCGGCCAGTACTGCCTGAACGTCACCGACATCGACGCCACCGTCGCCTTCTACGAGCTGCTGGGCCTGACGTGCACCAGCCGGACCGAGATCCCCCAGGCCTTCGAGGCCATCCTCGAGGAGGCGGGCGGGGGCGGGAAGCTCCAGCTGGCCCAGCAGAAGGACCAGGACGGCCCGATCCGCATGGGCTCGATGTGGAAGCTCTACGTGAACACCGACGGGCTCGAGGCCCTGCACGCCGCCGCGGTGGCCGCCGGCCACACGTCGCTGGTCGCGCCCATGCGGCTCGACCGGTGGCCGGTCACGATCTCCTTCCTGGGTGATCCCGACGGCTACCAGGTCGAGCTCGTCCAGCGTCGCCCCGACTGAACCACCGACCGACAGGAACCCGATGATCCGCTTCTCCGTGCTCTACGCCGCCGGCGAGGGCAAGACCTTCGACCACGACTACTACCGCGACACCCATGTGCCCCTGGCCGTGAAGACCTGGGGCGTGGAGCGCTTCGAGATCGACAAGGGCGTCGACGGCCCGTACGTCGCCGCCGTCCACTTCTTCTTCGACTCGCTCGAGGCCATGGGCGCCGCTCTCGCCGTGGAGGGCACCGCCGCGATCCAGGCCGACGTCCCCAACTACACGAACATCACCCCCGAGCGTCAGGTCTCCGAGGTCGTGTGACACCCGCCCAGCGGATGGACCACGAGGTGCCTGGCACCTCGTGGTCCGGCGGTCACTCGGTGCCTGGCACCGAGTGACCGAGCTGCTCGCGGAGCTTGAACTTCATGACCTTGCCCGAGGGGTTCAGGGGCAGCTCGGCGACGACGTGGACCTGGCGGGGGATCTTGAAGTTGGCCAGGCGCTCCCGGGCCCAGGCGATCACCTCGTCCGGGACGATCTCGTGGCCCGGGACCGGGATCACGAAGGCCACGCCGACCTCGCCCATGCGCTCGTCGGGCAGGCCGACCACCGCGACCTGGGCCACGGAGGGGTGCTCGAGGAGCTGGGCCTCGATCTCCGCCGGGTAGGCGTTGAACCCACCCACGATGAACATGTCCTTGATGCGGTCGGTGATCCGCAGGTTGCCGCCCTCGTCGATCAGGCCGACGTCGCCGGTGCTGAGCCAGCCGTCGGCGTCGACGGCCTGGGCGGTGGCGGTGGGATCGGCGAAGTACTCGGTCATCACGTTGTAGCCCCGGACCGTCACCTCGCCCGGCTCGCCCGGGGGCCGCTCGGCGCCGTCCGGGTCGACGATGCGGACCTCGACGCCGTCGATCGGGCGACCCACGGTGCGGGCCACCACGTCGGGCGGGTCGGTGTGGGAGCACATGCTCACCGTGCCCGTGGTCTCGGTGAGCCCGTAGCCGGTGACCACGTCGTCGATCTCCAGCTCGTCGCGCATGCGCTCGATCACCGTGACCGGCACGACGGCGGCGCCGGTGACCGACAGGCGGAGGCCGGACAGGTCGTAGCGGGCGCGGTCGGGGTGGTCGAGGATCGCCTGGAAGACGGTCGGCGGACCGGGGAGGACGGTGATCCGCTCCTCGGCCACGGTCGCCATGACGCGGGCCGGGTCGAACACCGCCTGGGGGACGAGGGTCGCCCCCGTGAGGACGCACGCCAGGACGGCGGACTTGAGGCCGGCGGTGTGGAAGAAGGGGTAGACGGTGAGGTAGCGGTCGCCCGGCCGCAGCCCGACGGCATCGCACCAGCTCACGTAGGTCCGGACGCTGGCGCCGTGGGTGAGCACCGCGCCCTTGGGTGCGCCCGTGGTGCCCGAGGTGAAGATGATGTCGCTGCGGTCGTCGGGCCGGACCGCTTCGGACCGGCGGGCGACCTCGCCGGGTGTGGTCGTCTCCCCGGCGGCGAGGAAGGCCGCCCACGAGGCCGCCCCGGAGCGGTCGGGCCCGTCGAGCACGATCCGGGTGCGGAGGTCGGGGACGTCGACCCCCTGGAGCTCGGCCAGCAGGTCGCGCCCCACCACGTCGGTCGACGTGAGCAGCACGCCGGCGCCCGAGGTGCGGAGCACGTGGCCGGCCTCCTCGCCCCGGTACCGGCTGTTGAGCGGGACCAGCACGCCCCCGGCCAGATAGGTCCCGAACGACGCCGCGAGCCACCGCAGGCTGTTGGGGGCCCAGATGGCGACCCGATCGCCGGGCTGCACTCCGGCCGACACCAGCGCCCGTGCCGCCGCCACCGACCGGTCGAAGAGGTCCTGGAACGTCCACCGCTCCTGCTCGTCGACCACCGCCTCTTCGGCCGGCCAGCGGCGGGCGGCGATGACGAGCGCCTGCGGGATGGTGGTCGGAGCGGGCGCCATGGAGGAGCCGATCAGGTCCGGTGGGAGACGGAGACGAGCTTGGTGTCGAGGTAGCCGTCGAGGGCCTCGGTGCCGCCCTCGGACCCGTGCCCGCTGTCCTTCACGCCGCCGAACGGCACCTCCGGGGCGCCGATCCCCATGTGGTTGACGCCGATCATCCCGGCCTCGACGCCCTGGGCCACGGCGTGGGTCGTCGCCGCCGACCGGGTGAAGGCGTACGCCGCCAGGCCGTAGGGGAGCCGGTTGGCCTCGGTGATGGCCTCGTCGACGTCGTCGAAGGCCGTCACCACGGCGACCGGCCCGAAGGGCTCCTCGTTCATGATCCGCATGTCGGAGGTAACCCCCGTGATGACCGTCGGCTCGTAGAACCACCCCGGGCCGTCGAGGCGGTGGCCGCCGGTCACCACCTTCCCGCCCTTCGCCTGGGCGTCCTCGATCAGGGCTTCGATCGCCGGGATCCGGCGCTCGTTGGCCAGCGGTCCCATCTGCGTCTCCGCGTCGAGCCCCGACCCGACGCGGGTCGCGGCCAGGGCGTCGACGAAGGTGTCGAGGAACTCGTCGTGGGCGCGGCGCTGGACGAGGATGCGGGTCGGCGACACGCAGACCTGGCCGGCGTTGCGGACCTTGGTCGCCGCCAGCAGCTCGGCCGTGGTGTGGGCGTCCACGTCGTCGAACACCAGGACCGGAGCGTGGCCTCCGAGCTCCATCGTCGTCCGCTTCATGTGCTGGCCGGCCAGGGCGGCCAGCTGCTTGCCGACGGCGGTCGAGCCGGTGAACGTGACCTTCCGGATGGTGGGGTGGGGGATCAGGTGACCCGACACCTCGGCGGGCACGCCGTAGACCAGCTGGAGCACGCCGTCGGGCAGCCCGGCGTCGACGAAGCACCGGATCAGCGCCGCCGGTGAGGCCGGTGTCTCCTCGGGGGCCTTGACGATGATCGAGCACCCGGTGGCCAAGGCGGCCGAGACCTTCCGGACCACCTGGTTGATGGGGAAGTTCCACGGCGTGAAGGCGGCCACCGGTCCCACGGGCTGGCGCACCACCAGCTGCTGGACGGCGTCGTCGCGGGACGGGACCAGCCGGCCGTAGGCCCGCCGTCCCTCCTCGGCCATCCACTCGATGGTCTCGGCCCCGCCCGCGACCTCGCCCGCGGCCTGCGCCAGCGGCTTGCCCTGCTCGAGCGTCATGAGGCGGCTGATCTCCTCGGCGCGATCGCGGAGGAGGGCGGCGGCCCGGCGCATGACCTTCGAGCGCTCGTGGGCGGGCGTGGAGCGCCACGCCGCGAACCCGCGCTCGGCCGCGGCCAGGGCCTCGTCGAGATCGGCGGTCTCGGCCACGGGAACCGAGCCGATGGTGTCGCCCGTGGCCGGATCGACGACGGCGAGCCGCCGGTCGCCCGAGGCCGGACGCCAGGTGCCGTCGATGTGGAGGAGGACGTCGTGGTCGGTCATCAGGACAGCTCGAGCACGAGGGCCGAGCCCATGCCGCCACCGGCGCACATGGCGACGACGCCGATGGTGCCGCCGCGGCGGCGCAGCTCGTTCATCATGGTCACGACCATGCGGGCGCCGGTGGCGGCGATGGGGTGGCCCAGCCCGCAGCCGCTGCCGTTGACGTTCATGATCTCGGGGTCGATCTCGAGCCGCCGGGACGTGGCGACGGCGACCGAGCAGAACGCCTCGTTGACCTCGAACAGGTCGACGTCGCCCACGGTGAGGCCGGCCCGCTCGAGGGCCTTGGGGATCACGAGGGTGGGCGCCAGCCCCGTCTCGACGGGGTCGACGCCGACCGAGGCCCAGGACCGGATGCGGGCCTGGGGCGCCAGGCCGTGGGCGGCGGCGAAGGCGGCGGAGGTGACGACCACGGCGGCGGCTGCGTCGTTCAGGCCGGCGGCGTTGCCGGCGGTGACGGTGGCGCCCTCGATCTCGGGGTGGAGCACGGGCAGGGACGCCAGCCGCTC
>DATHEV010000110.1:0-3047 GCA_035318405.1 Iamia sp. | reverse complement strand
ACCCCGTCGCTCCAGCAGTCGCCGCTCGGCCTGGTCGGCCCGGCCGGGGCGGTGGCCGAGCGCCTCCACGAGCGCCGCGAGCGCTGGGGCTACTCGTACCACGTCCTCCCCGGTGACAAGGCCCACGACTTCGCCCCCATCGTCGCCGACCTCACCGGCACCTGACCGGAACCCGCCGCCCCCCGGCCGTAGCCTCGGCCCTCCCGGAGGAGGTGGCGCGGTGGCACGATGGCGACGGTCGGTCGGGCTGGTGGCCGCGCTGACCGCTCTGGTCGCGGGAGCCGGATGTGGCGGCGAGGGCGGCGAGCAGGCCCAGGACCCGACCACCGCGCCCGACGAGCGGTCGGCCGCGTCGTCGCCGTTCACCGTCGGGACCGTGCCCGACGGCTTCGTCGCCCGGTCCGCCGGCATGGGGACGCAGGAGCCCGTGTGGGGCGAGGACAGCTTCGGCACCGACCAGCCCTACCTGGTGCTCTCGCCCGACGGCACGCCCGAGCACCCCGACGTCGTCGTCGTGGCGCTCACCGGGTACCAGGGGTACCAGGGAGGACTCGACCAGGCCAGCGGGAGCTACGGGCCGACCGAGGAGGTCGAGGTCGGCGGGGACGAGGGCCGGTTCGCCCCCGCGATCGGGGCCGAGGACCCCGAGGTGGTCGACGGCGAGACCCGGTGGGCCGACCTCGTGGTCGCTCAGGGCGACGCCGACCTCGCCATCCGCGTGACCTCCCCGGAGGCGACCTTCGACGAGCTGGCGGCCATCGTCGACCACGTCGTGGTGCCCGAGGATCGGACCCAGCCGCCGGCGATGCCCGACCCGCCCGCCGGTCTCGAGGTCGTGGGGGCGGTCGGCGCCCACGCCGTGATCGCCGACCAGTCCTACGTCGACCAGCAGTCCGAGGGCGGACCCGGTCCCACCACCGCCCACGGCGTCGGCTGGCTGCGAGGGGGCACCGAGGACGGCGAGCACCTGGTCGTGCTGACGCTCCCCGCGCGGTCCGCCGACCTCGCGGCACTGGCTGTGGGACTCGCGTGGGAGCACCACCGGCGCGGGGACCCCATCACCGTCAGCGGTGAGGGCGACGTCGTCCGGGCCGAGCAGATCTACTCGGCGGAGGACGGCGGCGGCGCCGAGCGGTCGGTCTGGACGATCGGACCCGACGGCGACCTGGTGGTGGCCTCCGCCCACGGCGTCGACCCGCCGTCCCTCGACGAGCTGGCCGCCCTCGCCCGCACGGCCGAGCCGACCGCCCAGGAGACGTGGGACGCCTTCGTGGCGGACGTCCGCGGCGGTCCCGGGCTCCACGCCGACCCGGGTCGCGCCGAGCTGATGCGGGGGCCGGTCGGCGACGGTCGGGAGTGGCTGCTCCAGGACCAGCCGCCCGGGGAGGGCAACATGATGGCCTCGAGCGACGATCCCGGCTGGTCGGTCGACCCCTGTCTCCTCCTCAGCGACGACACCCGCGAGTGCGTCGCCTCCGAGGGGGCGAGCCTCGACACCTGGACCGCCGCCGGCCGGGGCGACACGACCGGCGTGCACTTCGTCGTGGTGGCCACGAGACGACCCGACGCTGCGGCTCTCCGGGTCGACACCGATGGTGTGGTCGCCGTCGTGCCCCTCGTCCCCGTGGGCGCCACCGGCGAGGCGGCGGCCGCCGTGGTGGGCGAGGGCTACCAGCTGGACCTGTGCTCCGTCGAGGCCCCGGCCACCGGTACCCGCATCATCCAGCTGGTCGACGCCGCCGGCGCCTCCCTCACCTGCCCGCCCTGATCCTCAGCGCGAGGTCACCACGGGTTCTGACGGCGCCACTCGGCGATCCGGTCACGCTCGCGCGCCTCGTCGACGTGGCGCCGCTCCTCGGAGGAGTCGACCTCGACCCAGGTGCCGTCGTCGTCGAAGACGGCGAGGAGCCGGAGCCAGTGGCCGGCGCGACACGTGCCGTCGACCTCGATCGGGCCGGGTGGGTGGCGCTGGGCGGCCAGCCCCTCGGGGCTCAGGCTCCACTCGTCGTCGACGAGGTGGTCGACCGGCGCGCGGCTCCTCTGCGCCCACAGCCGGAGGAACCGCCCGTCGGGCTTGCCCTGCAACAGATCGATCTCGCCCTCGCACCAGGGGCACCGCTCGGTGGCGTCGACGCGGTACCAGTCGACGAGGCCCATGGCGCCAGGGTGGCAGAGACGAGGTCAGCGGTGCTCGGGGTTGTCGTGGTCGGGGCCGAAGCCGGAACGCTCGCCCGCGTCCCAGGCCGCCCGCTGGTTGCCGTGGGCGGGCAGCCCACCGGCGTCCTTCAGCATCCGGGCCAGGTGGAGCAGGTTCCACGTCATGAACGTGGTGTTCCGGTTGGTGAAGTCGTTCTCGGGGCCGCCCGAGCCGGGGTCGAGGTAGGACGGGCCGGGTCCGGCCTCGCCGATCCAGCCGGCGTCGGCCTGGGGCGGGATCGTGTAGCCCACGTGCTGGAGCGAGTAGAGGACGTTCATGGCCACGTGCTTGATGCCGTCCTCGTTGCCGGTGACGAGGCAGCCGCCGACCCGCCCGTAGTAGGCGTACTGGCCGGCGTCGTTGAGCTGGCTGGAGTTGCCGTAGAGGCGCTCGATCACCTTGGTGCAGACGGAGGACTTCTCCCCGAGCCAGATCGGCGTGCACAGCACGAGGATGTCGGCCGCCCGGACCTGCTCGAAGATGGCCGGCCACTCGTCGGCCGCCCAGCCGTGCTCGGTCATGTCGGGGTAGACGCCGGGCGGGATGTCGTGGTCGACGGCCCGGACGACGTCGACGGTCATCCCGTTGCGGCGCATGATCTCGATCGAGATGTCGGCCAGGCCCTGGGTGTTCGACACCTCGGGCGACCGCTTGAGGGTGCAGTTGACGAACAGCGCGCGCAGGTCGCTGAAGTCCCACTCCGTCTGCTGGCAGAGGTCGTCCTGCATCGCGTTGAGCTCGACCATCAACCAGACCTCCATTTGCGGTAGAGGCCGACGAGATCGTCGAGGGCCTCGTCGGACAGATCCTCCGGGTCGACCTGCCCGAGGGCGTCGATCGTGATCCGGAT
>DATHEV010000109.1:0-5228 GCA_035318405.1 Iamia sp. | reverse complement strand
CGTCGGGCAGCCGCTCGGCGTCGTCGTCGAGGTCCACCTCGGGCAGGGTGGCGGGCAGGGCGGACTCCGGGTCGTCCTCGAAGATGCCGTAGAAGGAGTCGTAGTAGGCGCTCCGGTCGGCGACCCGGGAGTGGAGGTCGGCGGTGACGGTGGACCCGGCGGGGGCCCCGGTGACCGCCAGGCGCAGGACCCAGTCGCCCTCGCGGGTGACCCAGGAGGTCTGCTCGAGCGCGCGGATGTCGACCTTTGGATCGGCCTGGTCGGCGAGCGGTGGCCCGGCCGTGGGAGAGGCGGGCGGGGCCGGCAGGGGCCCGATCACGCCGACGACCGTGGCGACGGCCACCGCGCCGGCGAGCCGGCGGAGTCCGATCATGGGGCCAGGGCGAGCGTCAGCACGGTGAGACCCCGGGCCTCGGGTACGAACCCCATGCGGCGGTAGAGGGCGTAGGCGCCGTCGTTGCCGACCTGGGTGTTGACCACGGCCACCCGCACGTGGCGTCGGCGCAGCCACCGCAGGCCGTCGACCACCAGGGCGGCGCCCACGCCCCGGCGCCACCGCTCGGGGTCGACGGCGAGGCGCTGGAGGTAGCCCCGGGTTGCCGACCGGCCGGTGACGGCGTAGCCGACCACCCCGTCGTCGTCGGCCACCCGGAACCGGGCCGAGGTGGTGGCGGCCAGGGCGTCGTCGAGCCCGCCGCGGTCGAGACGCCAGAACGGCTCGAAGGCCCGGGCGTCGACGGCCAGGGCGGCCTCGACGTCGAGGCGGCGGGCCCGTCGGAGGCGAACGGGGGCGGCGACCGTGGGCAGCTCGACCAGGTCGTGGCGGAGCAGGTGCAGGCGGTCGTGGACGGTGAACCCGGCGCGGGCGAAGGGCTCCTGCTCGACGTCGGTGAGGGCGCCGGTGACCAGGCGGCGGACCCCGGAGCGGTGGGCCTGGTCGACGAGGGCGGCGATCTCGGCGCCGGTCGGGGGCGGGGCGCCGGGGCGGACGGTCACCAGGGCGACGTCGGCTCGACCCCGCCAGGCCACCGTCCGCAGGACGGTCGACGGGTGCGGGCCCCGCAGGGGCATCGGAGGCACCGGGGGAGGTGAGGGGGTGTCGGCGTCCACGCAGGCCCGAGCCTACGACCGAGCCGGGTCGGGGGTCGGGCCAGGCCGACGACCCGACCCGTGGGTTCCCCGTGGCGGTAGCGTCCCGCCCGTGACCCCGGCCTCATGTGGCGCCCCGTGAGCCAGCTCCTGGTGGCCACCGACCCGCGGTTCGCCGACCACCAGCCGGGGGTCGGCCACCCCGAGCGACCGGCCCGGATCGACGCCGTCCTCCGTGGCATCCGCGAGGCCGATCTGGGCGAGGCCATGGTCACCGTGGCGCCCCGCCTGGCCACCGACGACGACCTGGCCCGGGTGCACGATCGCCGGCTGGTCGAGGCGCTGGACCGCTTCGGGGCGGCCGGAGGCGGCAACATCGACGCCGACACGGCCATGGGCCCGGCCTCGATGGAGGCGGCCCGTCTGGCCGCCGGGGCCGGCCTGGAGCTGGCCGAGCGGCTGGAGGCGGGGGAGGCCGACGCCGGCTTCTGCGCCGTCCGCCCGCCCGGCCACCACGCCACCAGCCGCCGGGCCATGGGGTTCTGCCTGTTCAACAACGTCGCCGTCACCGCCGCCGCCCTGGCCGACCGGGGCGAGAAGGTCCTGATCGTCGACTACGACGCCCACCACGGGAACGGCACCGAAGAGGTCTTCTGGCGGGACCCCCGGGTCCTCTACGTCTCCCTCCACGAGTGGCCGCTGTACCCCGGCACCGGCGCCCTCCACGACACCGGCGCCGGCGACGGGGCGGGCTCGACCATCAACGTGCCCCTGCCCGCCGGGACCACCGGCGACGTCTACCGCCGGGCCGTCGAGGACCTCATCGCGCCGGCGGCCGAGGCCCACGGCACCACCTGGTTGCTGGTGTCGGCCGGGTTCGACGCCCATCGGGCCGACCCGCTGACCGGGCTCGGCCTCCGCGCCGGCGACTTCGCCGACATCACCGGCGACCTGCTGGCCCTGGCCCCGGCCGGGCGCCGCCTCCTCTTCCTGGAGGGCGGCTACGACCTGGACGGCCTGGCCGACTCGGTGGGCGCCGCCCTGGGTCGGGTGGCGGGCGTCGACCACCGCCCCGAGCCATCGACGTCCGGGGGTCCGGGGAGCGACGCGGTGGCCGCCGCTGCCGAGGTCCACCGGCGGGCCGTGGGCTGACGCCGCACCGTCCGAGATCCTCAGGATCCGGCTCCGACGGCCGACGGTGGGGGGGTCGCGGTTCCGCCGCGCCAGAGACCCGACCCCGCGGAGAACCCCCGTGCCCGACCTGGCCCACCTCCTCCACCACCTGGCCGAGCGGCGCGGCTCCGACCTGATCGTGAAGGTCGGCTCCGCCCCCCACGTGCGGGTCGACGGCCATCTCCAGCCCACCGACATGCCGCCCATGGGTCCGGCCGAGATCGAGCAGGTCCTCACCGAGCTGCTCCCCGTGGCCAAGGCCGAGGAGCTGCTGGAGCGGGGCGAGGTCGACGTGGCCCACGGCGTGGCCGGGGTCGGCCGCTTCCGGATCAACGTCTTCCGCCAGCGGGGCTCGCTCAGCCTGGCCATCCGCCGGGTCGTCCCCGGGGCCCCCGCCATCGCCGACCTGAACCTGCCTGCCGCGGTGGAGAAGCTGGCCATGGAGGACGCCGGCCTGATCGTCGTCGCCGGCCCCGCCGCCTCGGGCAAGACCACCACCGTCGCCGCCATCCTCGACCACGTCAACGCCACCCGCGCCCGCCACATCGTCACCATCGAGGACCCCATCGAGGTCCTGCTGTCCGACAAGAAGTCGCTGGTCAGCCAGCGCGAGATCGGCAGCGACGCCATGTCGGTGTCCGAGGCCCTGAAGCGGGTCGGCCGCCAGAACGCCGATGTGATCTTCGTCAGCGACATCCCCGACGCCGCCGCCGCCGAGCGGGTCGTGTCCGAGGCCCTGTCCGGGCGTCTGGTCGTCGTGACCATGGCCGCCCTCACCGCCGCCGAGACGATCTCCCGGCTGGTCGACTTCTACCCGCCCCACCTCCAGCGCCAGGCCCGCTACTCCATCGCCCAGGTGCTCCGGGGCGTCATCGCCCAGCGGCTGCTCGACCGGGTCGACGGCCGCGGTCGCGTCCCGGTGGTCGAGGTGCTGATCGGCACCCAGAAGATGACCGAGGCCATCGCCCAGGGAGCCGACGAGGCCACCCTCGAGGCCCTCATGCGCGAGGGCGAGTACCACGGCATGCAGAGCTTCGACCAGGCCCTCCTGAACCTCTACCAGGACATGGTCATCAGTGTCCGTGACGCCGTGGCCGCCGCCTCCCGCCCCGAGGACCTCCGCATCGCCATGCAGCACGCCGGCATGGCCGCCGCGTACTAGGTCTCTCGTCAGA
This sequence comes from Iamia sp., assembly GCA_035318405.1. Taxonomy (GTDB): domain Bacteria; phylum Actinomycetota; class Acidimicrobiia; order Acidimicrobiales; family Iamiaceae; genus Iamia. The sequence goes on along the minus strand of DATHEV010000109.1, from coordinate 1,791 downwards.
GACGCTCGCTTCGCTCGGTCTCTTCCTCGAGCTGAGCGTGCCTCGCTGCGCTCGGTGCTGAACTCGTTCCTCGCCGCCACGACTCCTCTGCGGGGGGAGACCCCCCGCACCCCCCATCGGCTGCGCCGGCTCGCTCGTCCTCCGCCGTCGATCGCGCTCGCAGGTCACTCTGGTGGAGGTGAAAAACCGATCGCGGGGGTCGGGCGTCTGGACTGGTGACATGCGAAGGGGACGGGGCGGGCTCCCGCCGGACGATCTGACGGAGTTCTACGCCGACCAGTACGACCGGGTCTGGGGCGCGCTCACGCTCTTCACCGGTGATCGCCGGCTCGCCGAGGAGCTGGCCCAGGAGGCGTTCGTGAAGACCTGTCAGCACTGGGAGTCCGTGAGGGCGATGGATGCGCCCGGGGCGTGGGTGCACCGGGTGGGCATCAACCTGGCGATCAGCCGGGCTCGCCGGCGCCGGACCGAGCTCCGTGGCGTGCAGCGGGAGGCGGCCCGGGCACCGGTGGCGACCGCCGGGGCCGACGGCTCCGTCGGCGACGAGGCGATCGGGGCGGCGGTGGCCGGGCTGCCCGCCGACGAGCGGGCCGCGGTCGTGCTCCGGTTCCACGCCGACCTGTCGGTGGCGCAGACGGCCACCGCCCTCGGCATCCCCGAGGGCACGGTGAAGACCCGCACGCGGCGGGCCCTGGCCCACCTGCGGGAGGCCGGCCTGCGGGCCGACGACGCCCTGGTCGAGGCGGAGGTGGAGGTGTGAGCGAGCGCAGCGAGCGAACCAGACGGCACGGCTGTGTCTCCGGAGGCGAAGCCGACGGCGGTCATCGGTTCCCCGGTGACCCGGCCCGGCGGAGTGTCGCCGACGATCAGGTGGGGCACCGATGACCGACGACGACCTGCGCGGCGCACTCGGCCGGGCTGCCGGCGCCCCCGACGCCCGGCCCGACCTCGACGAGCTGTGGGACCGCGGGCGGGGCCGGCGGCGTCGGTCCCGGGTGCTGGCCACCGCCGCGGCCGTGGCGGTCGTCGCCGGGCTGGCGGCCGGGGCGGTCGCCGTCGGTGCCGGCGGCGAGGCCGACGAGGGTGTGGTGGCGGGGCCCGTGACGGATCCCGTCGACCGGCCGGCGGGCGCACCTCCCGCCGAGCCGACCGACGGGGCCGTCACCGTGGCCCTCGAGGCGGGCCCGCCGGCCGACGGACTGCCCACGGCCGAGCCCGACGGAACGATCGTCGCCACCTTCACCGTCCCCGGCGGCGGCGGCTTCGGCCGGCCGGCGGCGGCGACCTGGGAGCGCTGGGACGGGTCGACGTGGGTCGGCGAGCAGGTCCTCCAGGCCGAGCTGGCCGGCGAGCCCGGATCGGGAGCCGTGCTGGCCCTCGACGAGGCCGTCACCAGCGGCCAGATCCGGTTCGAGGAGGAGGTCGACCGCTATCCGACGCCCGACGGGCGGGACGAGGGCTGGTACCGGATCTGCGTCCCCATGCACCAGTACAGCGGGGTCGGGCCCACCGTCCCCGGCGAACCTCCCATCGGCGGCGCGCAGGTGGGCCCGCTCCCTCCGCGACCCGACCCTGCCCCGAACCAGCCGGCGCGCTTCGGCGCCACGATCTGGCCCTGTGCCCAGCTGCGGGTCCCCGACGCCGGTCCCACCGATGCGACCACCACCACCGAGGCGGTGCCGACCACCGAGGCGCCGCCGCCCGAGCCCGAGGCCGCCGTGCGGATGACCGTGGGGGCCGAGGTGCCCGTCGGAACGCTGATCTTCGTCGACTTCGTGGGGGAGGGCGCGG
>DATHEV010000108.1:0-5380 GCA_035318405.1 Iamia sp. | reverse complement strand
CCTTCCTCGGCCGCCCCGAAGGCGGCCCAGTCGTCCTCGGGACCGGCGTCACCGCTGGTCACAGGTGCGCCAGGGGTCTCGGCCACGGGCGTCTCGGCGGACGGCGCCCCGGCGGCGGCGGTCTGGACCTGGTCGTCGGCCCAGCGCACGGCGCCGGTGGGCTCGTCCCAGCTGCCGTCCCACGGGTCGTCCTCGTCGACGAAGTCCTCGGCCCACGCCAGACCGGGCTCGGACGGGGCGGCGGCGGACGGGACGACCGGCTGGGCGCCGGTCTCGCCCCGGGTCCAGGCGACCACGTCGGCCTGCGGATCCTCGTCCCAGGCGGCCTCGCCCCAGGTGGACTCGGCGGGCCAGGGGTCGCCCTCGTCGGTGTCGGCCACCTCGGGCTCGTCCCATGCGGGCGGGGGCCGGGGGTCGAAGCGCTTGCCCTTGGCCGGGCGCAGCGACGGGGTCTCGGCGTCGTCGTCGGCAGCGAGCGGGAACCGCAGGGCGGGCTTGGGCCCCGCCGGGGGCCGCGACGGGCGATCGCCGTAGCGGGGCAGGTGGGTGCCGCGGCGCTCGGCCACGTCACCTCGCTCCATCGCCTCCGCCGCCTCCTCCGCCCCGATGATGCGGACGCCCTCGGCCGGGTCTCCGGGCCGGGCGTCGTCTCGCCTGCGGTCGTCGGCCATCGATCTCCTTGGGTCGTGCGTCGGGGACCGGCGCAGCCATGGCCCCGGAGGGCCCGGCGCGCTCAGTCCTCGAGCAGCTCGGTCTCTTTCTGGGCGAGGGCTTCGTCGATCTGCGCCTCGGTCTTGTGCGTCATGGCGTCGATCTCCTTCTCGGCCCGGGCCCGCTCGTCCTCCGAGAGATCGCCGTCCTTGGCCATCCCCTCGAGCTCGCTGCGGGCGGTGCGTCGGGCGTTGCGCACCGACACCCGGTTGTCCTCGGCCATCTGCTTGACCAGTCGGACCAGGTCCTTGCGTCGCTCGCCGGTGAGCGGGGGGAACGACAGGCGGATGATCACGCCGTCGTTGCTGGGGTTGAGACCCAGGTCCGAGTTCCGGATCGTCTTCTCGATGGCCGCCATGCTGCCCTTGTCGTAGGGCGAGATGACGAGCATCCGGGCCTCGGGCACCGAGACGTTGGCCATCTGCTGGAGCGGCACGTCGGCGCCGTAGTACTCGACCATCAGCTTCTCGACCAGACCCGGAGAGGCCCGGCCGGTGCGCACGCCGGCCATCTCGTGGCGGGCGTGGGCGATGGCCTTCTCCATCTTCTCCCTGGCCTCGTCCAGGACCAGGGCAATCAGCTCCGGATCGCTCATCAGTGCTCCACCAGCTGGTCGCCGGCCGACAGCTGCTCGCGGGTCGCCGGGCACCGATGAGCGCCGACGCCGGCACTCGCTCCGCTCGCACCGCCGCCGGGGAGAGAGCTGTGCTCCTGGGCTCGCTCGCTGCGCTCGCTCACCGGACCAGAGTACCGACTGCCTCGTCGCCGTCGAGGACCCGCCGGAGGTTGCCCGGAACGGTGACGTCGAAGACGACGATCGGCAGGGAGTTGTCCATGCAGAAGGTGATCGATGTGGGGTCCATCACGTTGAGGCCCCGGTTGAGGACGTCCATGTAGGACACCTCGGTGAGCTTGGTCGCGGTGGGATCGAGCTTGGGGTCGGCCGTGTAGACGCCGTCGACGCCCGAGTGCGTGCCCTTGAGCACGGCCTGGGCGTCGATCTCGGCGGCCCGCAGGGCGGCCGGGGTGTCGGTGGTGAAGAACGGGCTGCCCATGCCGGCAGCGAGGATGACCACGCGGTCCTTCTCGAGATGGCGGATGGCCCGGCGGCGGATGTAGGGCTCGGCGATCTGCTCCATGTGGACCGCCGACATCACCCGGGTGGGCTGGCCCATCTGCTCGAGCATCTCCTGGAGGCCCAGGGCGTTGATGACCGTGGCCAGCATCCCCATCTGGTCGGCCTGGGCTCGATCCATGCCCGAGCCGGCGCCGATCTGGCCCCGCCAGATGTTGCCGCCACCGACGACGACGGCGATGTCGGTCTGGAGGTCGTTGCGCACCGAGCAGATCTCGCCGGCGAGCATCCGGAGGGTCTCGCCGTCGATGCCGTAGCCCTGGCCGCCGGCGAAGGCCTCGCCCGAGAGCTTGAGGACGACGCGGTTCCAGCGGGGCTCGGGCTGGGGCTCGGTCATGGGAGGGTGCTCAGGATCCGACGACGACCTGGGCCACGCGGACGATGTCGCCATCGCCCAGCAGCGCCTTGATGGTGGTCTTCTCGTCCTTGACGAAGCCCTGCTCGAGCAGGACCCGCTCCTTGAACCAGGCGCTCAGGCGACCGTCGACGATCTTCTCGATGGCGGCCTCGGGCTTGCCCTCGGCGCGGGTGATCGACTCGAGCGTCGCCCGCTCCTCGGCCGCCTCGGCCTCGGGGACGTCCTCGCGGCGGATGGCGCTGGGCTTGGTGAAGGCGACGTGGACGGCGATGTCGTGGGCCACCTCGGTCGTGCTGCCGGACAGCTCGACGATGACGCCGTTGACGCCCCGGCCGTCCTGGCGGTGCACGTAGGAGTCGAGGACGTTGCCCTCGCCCGCCTCGACCCGGACCACCTGACCCAGGTCGATGTTCTCCTTGAGGACCAGCTTCAGGTCGTCGATGGCCTCGGCCTTCCGACCGGCGGCGTCGGTGCCCTCGACCGCAACGAGCGTGGCGATCTCCTGGACCAGGGCCGTGAACTGGTCGGACTTGGCCACGAAGTCGGTCTCGCACTTGAGCTCGACGATGGAGGCCACGGAGCCCTCCAGGGCCACGGCGATGGTGCCCTGGCTGTTGTCGCGGTCGGTGCGGGTGGCCGCCTTGGCCAGGCCCTTCTCGCGCAGCCACTTGGCTGCGGCCTCGGGATCGCCACCGTTCTCCACGAGCGCCTTCTTCGCGTCCATCATCCCGGCGCCAGTGGACTGGCGCAGGGCCTGAACGTCCTTGGCGGTGAAGTCGGCCATGGCTACGCCTGCTCCTCGGTGGTCTCGGCGGTGTCGGTGGTGTCGGTGGTGTCGGGGGTCGCCTCGGCAGCCGGCGCGGCCTCGGCCACGGGCTCGGTCTCGGCGGCCGGCTCGACCTCGGGCGCGGGCTCGGCGACCGGCTCGGCCGCAGCCTCCTCGGCGGCGGCCGGGGCCTCGGGCGCGGGCTCGGCGGGCGCCTCGGCGACGGGGGCCGGGGCGGCCTCGGCGGCCGGCTCGGCCGGGGCCTCGGCGGTGGGGGCGGCCGCCGCGGCGGCCAGGCGGCGCTCGCGCTCGGCAGCGGCGGCCGCAGCCTGGTTGCGGGCCTCGGCCTGCTCGGCGGCGATGCGGGCCTCGTCCTCGGCGCTGCGGACGACCTTGGCCGATCCGCCACCACGACGGGCGGCGATCAGACGGCCCTCCTCGACGGCGTCGGAGATGATCCGGCACATGAGGGTGCCGGAGCGGATGGCGTCGTCGTTGCCGGGGATGACGTACTCGATGACGTCGGGGTCGCAGTTGGTGTCGACCACGGCCACCAGCGGGATGCCCAGCTTGTTGGCCTCGGTGACGGCGATGTGCTCCTTCTTGGTGTCCAGCACGAACACCGCGTCGGGCACCTTCTCCATCTGGTGGATGCCGCCCAGGTTCCGCTCGAGCTTGGCCAGCTCGCGGCTCAGGAGGAGGGCCTCCTTCTTGGGCATGGCGTCGAACTCGCCGGAGGCCCGCATGCGGCGGTACTCCTGCATCTTGGCGACCCGCTTGGAGATGGTCTCGAAGTTGGTGAGCATGCCGCCCAGCCAGCGCTGGTTGACGTACGGCATGCCGCACTTCTCGGCGTAGCTCTGGACCGGGTCCTGGGCCTGCTTCTTGGTGCCCACGAACAAGACGGTGCCGCCATCGGCGGTCATGTCCCGGATGAAGCTGTAGGCGGTCTCGAGCCGCTGGAGCGTCTGCTTGAGGTCGATGATGTAGATGCCGCCACGGTCACCGTGGATGAACCGCTGCATCTTCGGGTTCCACCGACGCGTCTGGTGCCCGAAGTGGACACCTGCCTCGATGAGCTGCTTCATGGTCACGACGGGCTGATCCACGTCGATCTCCTTCCCCAACGGTTCGACGTCACCCGGTCCTGACGCCGCAAGGGCGACCGTTGGTGGACCGGGCTGAGAGGTGTGTGTGCGGGGCCCTGACCTGGTGCCAGGGCCGACGGATGATTCTAGGTCGCCACCCCCCTGACGCCACCAACCCTGCGGGTCGGTGGTGCCCGACCAGCCCGGGCGGTGGCGCCGAGACCGTCGAGCGGGGCCAGCCGCACCCAGGGTGGGCCGGTGGCGCCCCAGAGCGACGCCGGGTCGATGTAGGTCGTGCCCCGGCGGGCACCGACGTGGAGTCGAGCTCCCGTTGTCCCCAGGACGTGGCCCCGCGCCACCTGGACCCCGGCCACCACGGCCACCGACGCGAAGAACGAGTAGGAGGTGCGGACCCCGTCCGGGTGGGCGACGGTGACGTGGAGGGCGCCCGCCACCGGGCCGGCGAAGGTCACCCGGCCGCGCCCCGCGGCCCGCACCGGCGTGCCCGGCGCGGTGGCGTACTCGATCCCCCGGTTGCCGGGCAGCCACGGCTGGGGCGGCGGTCGGAAGGGGTCGGTGACGGGGGCGTCGACCGGCGGCGAGTACTCGACCGGGCCGCCGCCCTCGTCCCCGCCCACCTGCGCTGCGGCGCGGGGAGCCCCCGGTCCGCCGGGGGCGACCACGGCGGTCACCCCGACGACGAGGGCCAGCAGGGCGAGGACCAATCGCCGTCGGAGCCGAGGCTGGCGGCGTCCGCCGGGTCGGCCGTACGGATCGGACGCTCGCCGACGGCCGCGGCGAGAAGGTGGGCCCGGTGGGCCGGCGGTCAGGCCCGGGGGTGGGTGTCGGTGTGGACCTCCCGCAGCCGCTCCCGGCTGACGTGGGTGTACACCTGGGTCGTCCGCAGGTCCTCGTGGCCCAGCAGCGCCTGCACGGCCCGCAGGTCGGCCCCGCCGTCGAGGAGGTGGGTGGCGTAGCTGTGACGTAGGGCATGGGGATGCGTCGGGCTGGCCGCCCGGCCGTCGAGGATCCGGCGCACGTCGCGCGGGGTCAGCGGGTTGCCCCGGCGGTTGACGAACAGGTTCGGCACCGGCTGGGTGCCGATCAGCTCGGCCCGGCGCGGCAGCCACCGACGCACCGCCGCCACCGCCGGCTCGCTGACCGGCACGATCCGCTCCTTGTCGCCCTTGCCCATCACCCGGACCGCGGCCCGGTCGAGGTCGATGTGGTCCGGCCCCAGCCCGCACAGCTCCGACACCCGCAGGCCGCTGCCGTACAGCAGCTCGATGACGGCGTCGTCGCGGGCGTGGTAGCGCCGGTCG
>DATHEV010000107.1:0-6865 GCA_035318405.1 Iamia sp. | reverse complement strand
GTTCAGCGAGCGCGAGAACTACGGGAACGTCCAGCTCAGCCTGTCGGCCGCCGTCCAGCGCATCGCCACCGACATGCTCGGTGACCAGGAGGGATCGGTCGTGGCCCTCGACCCCCGCACCGGCGCCATCGACGCCATGGTCAGCTTCCCGTCGGTCGACCCCGGACCGCTCGCCACCAACGACGAGGACTCGATCGACATCAAGACCCTGCTCGACGCCGATCCGGAGAAGCCGCTGCTGTTCCGGGCCTACCGGGAGATCTTCTTCCCCGGCTCGACGTTCAAGGTCGTGACCGCCTCGGGAGCCGTCGAACGCGGCGATCTCCGGCCGGAGTACGCCGACGCCACCACCTTCGACATCCAGTTCTCCGAACGCGACCTCGGGAACTTCAACGGCGGCACGTGCGGCGGCAACCTGGTCGAGATCATGCAGGTGTCCTGCAACACCGCCTTCGCCCAGATGGGCGTCGATCTGGGGTCGGCCAACCTGGCCGGCGCGGCCAACGCCTACGGCTTCAACGACGAGATCCCCATCGACCTCCCCAACCCCGCCGTGTCGGTCATCCCCGAGACGTTCCCGACCGACCAGGGCAACGGGCCCCTGGCCCGAGCCTCGATCGGGCAGGGCGACGTCCAGGCCAGCCCGTTGCAGATGGCGCTCGTGGCGGCCGGGGTGGCCAACGGCGGCACGGTCATGACGCCCCATGTCATGGCGCGGGTCACCGACCAGGACGGAGAGGAGATCCGGTCGTTCGAGGACACCGAGTGGAGGCGGGCCCTCTCCGCCGACGCCAACACCGTGGTCCACGACGCCATGGTCGCCACCGCCACGGGTGGCTCGGCCGAGGGCCTCCTCATCCCGGGGATGACGGTCGGCGGCAAGACCGGCACCGCCCAGCTGGGCGGCGAGGGTCCACCCCGGTCGCACGCCTGGATCATCGGCTTCGCCGGCCCCGAGGGCGGGGAGGCCGAGGTGGCCGTCGCCGTGATCGTCCAGGGCCAGCCCGGGACCGACCAGACCGGTGGCCAGGTCGCCGCCCCCATCGCCAAGGCCGTGATGGAGGCCGTGCTGGCCGAGCGGGGCAGCCGATGAGAGGCCGACCCGACGAGCCCCACCGAGGTGAACGTCACGAGGACAGCCGGCGAGGCCTCTCACATGTGACGGGCGGTCGGCCCTGCGACGGAGTCGCTGGGCAGAGGGGGGCTCAGAACGCCCCCCGCGCGGGATCTCGGGGCGATCTCCCGCGACAGCCTGTCGGCACGCGTTCTGAGCCCACCGCTGCCGGGATGCTCCGACTGCGGGGCCGTAGTGTGGGCAGTGCGGCCGAGATGGGCTCGACCACGGGGGGATGGTCCGCTGAGCCAACCACCGACGGCCTGCCAGCCATGAGCGAGCGAAGCGAGCGACCCAGCCAGTACAGCTGTCTCCCCGACGGCGGAGCCTGCGGAGCCGTCGGCGCTCACTGGTGCCCGCCGAGCGCCGATCCAGCCGGACGCACCCACCGGCCCTGGGAGCACCAGTGAGCGACGACGACCGCCCCACCTACAACGGCCGCTACGAGGTCCAGCGCCGCGTCGCCCGAGGCGGCATGGCCGACGTCTTCCTCGCCAAGGACCTGCTGCTGGCCCGGCCGGTGGCGGTCAAGGTCCTGTTCCCCGAGTTCGCCAGCGACCCCGCCTTCGTGGCCCGCTTCCGGCGCGAGGCCCAGGCCGCCGCCAACCTCAACCACCCCAACATCGTGGGCGTCTACGACTGGGGCCAGGAGGGCGGCACCTACTACATCGTCATGGAGTTCATCGACGGGCGCAGCCTGTCGGAGATCCTCCGCACCCAGGGCACGCCCCCGCCCAAGACCGCGGCCGGGATCGCCGCCGACGTGGCCGCCGCCCTCGGCTTCGCCCACCGCAACGGCGTGGTCCACCGCGACATCAAGCCGGGCAACATCATGATCACCAACGGCGGCGCGGTGAAGGTGGCCGACTTCGGGATCGCCCGGGCCATGCACGCCTCGGCCGAGGACAACCTGACCCAGACGGGGTCGGTGATGGGCACGGCCACCTACTTCTCGCCCGAGCAGGCCCAGGGCCACAACGTCGACCAGCGCAGCGACCTCTACTCGTTGGGCATCGTCATGTACGAGATGGCCCACGGGAAGCCGCCGTTCGTGGCCGACAGCCCCATCGCCGTTGCCTACAAGCACGTCCAGGAGGCGCCGCCGCCGCTGCGCGAGGCCCACCCCGAGGTGCCCGTCGGCTACGAGGCCATCACCATGCGCCTCCTCGCCAAGGCGCCCGACGACCGCTACTCCGACGCCGAGGCCCTGCGGGCCGACCTCCGTCGCTTCACCGAGGGCCAGAAGGTCCGGGCCCCCGCCGTCGTGGCCGGGGCCGCCGCGGCGGCCGCGGGGGCCGCGGGGGCCGCCGTCATCGGCGCCGCCGCCGGAACGGGAGCGAACCCGGCAACCGCGGCGCCGATCAGCGACGGCACCGTCGCCGGGCTCGCTCCGGCCCATCCCGGCACGGGGGTCAGCCAGGCCGTCCCCCGCGCCGCTCCCCCACCCGAGCCGGAACCCGCCTACGACCAGGCCCGCCGGTCGCGCACGGGGTGGTTCATCCTCCTGCTGGTCCTGCTGCTCGGCGTCCTGGGCGGGCTGCTGTGGCTGTTCGCCTCGACGCTGGGCATCGGCGACGAGACCACCGTCGAGGTCCCCGACGTCACCGGCCAGCCCCTGGTCGAGGCGCGCGAGACCCTGACCGGGGCCGGCTTCGCGGTCGGCATGGTCCCGCAGCGCCAGGCCAGCGAGACGGTCCCGGTCGACTCGGTGATCAGCCAGGACCCACCGGGTGGCGAGGACGCCGAGGAGGGGAGCACGGTGCGTCTCACCGTGTCGAGCGGGCCGGCGGCGGCGGCGACGATCCCGATGCCCGACGTCGTGGGCCTCTCCTACGAGGAAGCCCTCGCCCTGCTCACCGAGGACGGCTTCACCAACGTCCTGCGGCGCGAGCGCCCCGACGCCGAGGCCCCCTTCAACGAGGTCCTCTTCCAGAACCCGCAGGTCAACGCCCTGACGGCGCTCGACTTCGCCATCACGCTCACGGTCTCGTCGGGTGAGCCGCCGACGACCGAGACCACGCTGCCGCCCGTCACGGATCCCCCGGAGACGCTGCCGCCGGAGACCGAGCCCCCCGTGACCGAGCCGCCCGTGACCGAGCCGCCCGTGACCGAGCCGCCGGTGACCGAGTCGACGACCACGACGACGACCACGACGACGACGACCACGACGCTGCCCCTCCCCTGAGGGTGGGCGCGCCCCGGTCAGCCGGCGGCAGGCTCGCCGGCGGCTGCGAGGAAGGTGCGGAGCAGGTCGTGGCCGCCGACCGTGAGGATCGACTCGGGGTGGAACTGGACGCCCTCGGTCGGCGCCTCGCGGTGGCGCAGCCCCATCACCAGCCCGTCGTCGCTCTCGGCGGTGATCTCCAGCGTGGCCGGCACCGTGGCCCGGTCGACCACGAGCGAGTGGTAGCGGGTCGCCTCGAGCGGCTGGGGCAGGCCGGCGAAGACACCCTGGCCCTCGTGGCACACCAGCGAGGTCTTGCCGTGCATCACCTGGGGGGCCCGGACGACGGTGCCGCCGAAGACCTCGCCGATGCACTGGAGGCCGAGGCACACGCCCAGCACGGGGGTGCGCCGCTCGGTGAAGGCGCGGATCACGTCGTTGGAGATCCCGGCCTCGGCGGGGGTCCCGGGCCCGGGCGACACCAACACGGCATCGGGAGCCCGATCGAGGGCCTGGGCCACGGTGATCTCGTCGTTGCGGACGACCTCGGGCTCGGCTCCGAGCTCCCCGAGGTACTGCACGAGGTTGTAGACGAAGCTGTCGTAGTTGTCGATGACGAGGACACGAGGCGCCATGGGCGTCGCAGGCTACTGGCGGTCCTCCCGACCACCCCGACGAGATCCGACGGGACCTGCCGGACGGGCCGCTAGAGCCTCCCGGTGGTGCGTGGCTAGTGTCGTCCGCCATGGCCGATCCGACAGATGACGACGCGAGCGCCGACGACGGTGCCGACGTCGAGGCCGCCGACGCTGCTGCGGACGAGGCGACCGACGACGCCACCGCCGACGAGAGCACGGGCGTGACCACCACCAAGCGCACGCCGACCCGGCGGCGCCCCGATCCCCGGGCCGACGTGGCCGCCCGCCGCGCCGCCACCAAGGCGCGGATGGACGCCGAGGCCGCCGGCGAGAAGCCCGACCTGGTGAAGAAGCCGGTCGGCACCGCCAGCGCCGACGACCCCACGGGCACCAAGGCCCGGCGGGCGAGGGCGGGCGCGGCCGGCACGGCCACGGCCGACGACCCGACCGGCACCAAGGCCCGGCGGGAGGCGGCGGCGAGCGCCAAGAAGGTCGCCCGGCCGTCCAAGCGGACCGGCGGCGCCGTCGACGCCAAGGCGGTCGCCCGCAGCGGCAACCCCAAGAAGGCGGCGACCGCGGCCGAGTCGACCCGCTACACCGCTCCGATCCCTCGGGCCCAGCTCGAGAGCCCCAGCTGGGTGCCGGCGATCATGTTCGCCCTACTCGGTCTGGGCGGCGTCGTCATCTTGTTGACGTACGTGATCTGGAACGGGCGGCCGCTGACCCTCGGGGTGGGCCTGGCGCTCATCCTGGGTGGCATCCTCACCGCCACCCAGTACCGCTGACCAGGGCCTTCTCACGCTCCGTGGCGTGAGAACAGGTCATGTCCACGGGATGTGACCAAGGTAACGTGAGAGTTACATCGGTGTGACCCTCCCCAGGGTTGTCCACAACTGGGGATAACCCGTCAGACGCTGATGCGGGCGCGCTAGATGTCGTCGACCGGCGTGAGCAGGTCCATCTCGTCCATGCAGTGGCGGGGCGCCTCGGGCTCGGTGTGCACCGCCGAGGTCATCCGCACCTCGGTGCCACACGTGCTGCACCGGTACACCAGCTTCACCTTCCGCAGCTCCCCGGGCGGAGGCGGCTCCGGCACCGGCCGCGTCATCCCCCCGAGAACGGCGATCCCCACCCGCACGATCAAGATGGCCACGCCAAGGGCCAGCACGATCCGCACGACATCCCACATACGAGACAGAGCCTACGGCCGAGCCCCAGCCCGACCCCGGTCGAACGGCGACGACGTCCCCGCAGCACCCCCGACGCCCCTCACCACAACCCCGCGTCAACGTCACTCCGGAGTCCAGGCCGAGGCCGAGCGACAGCAGCGGCACCCCGCCGATGATCCAGCAAGCCCGTGCGGCCGCCCCGGCAGCGGAGCACAGCAGCGGAGGGTGATCCGACGCGAGCGCAGCGAGCCCCACACGCCCGGAGCCATGGCGAGCACCGAACCGGGGCGGCCGCACGGGCCACCCCGGTTCGAGGCGTCAGCACCGATGCAAGAGCGACTAGCCGAGGCGCTCCACGATGGTGGCGTTGGCGAGGCCGCCGCCTTCGCACATCGACTGGAGGCCGTAGCGGCCACCGGTGCGCTCGAGCTCGTTGAGCAGGGTGGCCATCAGCTTGGCGCCCGAGGCACCGAGGGGGTGGCCGAGGGCGATGGCGCCGCCGTTGACGTTGACCTTGTCGGGGTCGGCGCCGAGCTCCTTCTGCCAGGCGAGGACGACCGAGGCGAAGGCCTCGTTGATCTCGAACAGGTCGATGTCGTCGATCGAGAGGCCGGAGCGCTCGAGGGCCTTGGCCGTCGAGGGGATGGGGCCGGTGAGCATGGTGACGGGGTCGACGCCGGCGAGGGCGAAGGTGTGGAACCGAGCCCGCGGGGTGAGGCCGAGCTCGTTGGCCTTCTCCTCGCTCATGATCAGCACGGCGGAGGCGCCGTCGCTGATCTGCGAGCTGTTGGCGGCGGTGACCTTGCCGCCGTTCTCCTCGGGGACGAAGGCCGGCTTCAGCTTGGCCAGGCTCTCCAGCGAGGACTCGCGGATGCCCTCGTCGGCGGTGACGACGGCGTCGGTCTCGATGAGCTCGCCGGTCTCCTTGTCGCGGGGCATGGCCTTGACGCTGACCAGCTCGTTGTCAAAGCGGCCCTCGTCGCGGGCCCGGGCGGCGTTCTGCTGGCTCTTGAGGCCGAAGGCGTCGAGGTCCTCGCGGCTGAGGCCCCACTTGTCGGCGATGACCTCGGCCGAGACGCCCTGGGGGATCAGGCCCTTGTAGCCGTAGTACTCGGAGTCGGCGTAGCGGGCCATGGCCTTGGGCCCGAAGGGGAAGCTGCCGGGGGTGACCGAGGCGCCCATCGGGGTGGTGGACATGACCTCGATGCCGGCGGCGATGGCGATGTCGTAGGCGCCGGCGATGACGCCCTGGGCGGCGAAGTGCATCGACTGCTGGGACGAGCCGCACTGGCGGTCGACGGTGGTGGCCGGCACCGACTCGGGCCAGCCGGCGGCGAGGACGGCGTTGCGGCCGATGTTGAGCGACTGGTTGCCGGCCTGCATGACGCAGCCGGTGATGACGTCGTCGACCAGCGCGGGGTCGAGGTCGTTCCGCTCGGCGACGGCCTTCAGGACCTCGGCCAGCAGGTCGGCCGGGTGCCAGCCCGAGAGCTGGCCGTTGCGCTTGCCGCCCGGGGTCCGGATGGCATCGACGATGACTGCGGTGGTCATGGGGTGGGACCTCGGTGTGGTGGGCCGGTCGCGTGACCGGGGAGCCGGAGAGCGGACTAGACCGCTCGGTCAAGTGTGCTCGGGGCACCGATCGGACCGCAACCTCAGAGGGTGCGGCGGCGCCGGCGAGACCTTCGTGAACACTGGGTTTCGTCCATTGACCGGCGCCCGATGAATTTCGATACTCACTCGAAATGAGCACCGAGACCCCCACCCCAGCAACGGCGAC
>DATHEV010000106.1:0-3148 GCA_035318405.1 Iamia sp. | reverse complement strand
GAACCCGGTGCCGTACATCGAGTAGTTGGAGATGTAGGCGTGGCGCCCGTCGGCGGTGAAGGCGGCCTCGACGGGCGCCCCCTGCGAGGTGCCGGGGTGGCCGTCGATGCCGAAGTCGGCCAGCTCGACCGAGTCCGCCATCGTCGCCGCCAGCGTGCCGTCGCCCTCGTAGAAGGTGACGGTGTGGGTGTACATCATGTTCTGGGCCGAGACGAGGCCGTGCCCGGACGCCACCACCGACTTCGGGCTGATGTCACCGCCGATCCGCTCGCGGAGGTCCATGGTGGTCAGGGCCGACGGGAGGGCCGCGGCCCACTCGTCGGCGGGGCTCGGGACGGCGGTCTCGGTCGAGGGCGTCACCGTCGACTCGGGCGTCGAGGAGAGTGACGCTCCGGCGTCGGTGGTCTCGGCCAGCGCCATGTCGTCCCCGCCCCCGACGACCGCGACGAGCCGGCTGACACCGACGCCGGAACCGACCAGCACGAGCGCCAGGCCGAGCGCGGCGACGATCCGTCGCTGCGTGTACGGCGCCCCTCGTCGACGGGGGACCAACACCCTGCCCCAACCCCTTTGCCAGATCCTCGAGTCGCAGGCGAGGGTAGTGCGATGGCCGTTCGGGTGCATCGGGTGATCGTGCGGGGGCGGTTCGTGGGGCTCGACGAGGATGCGCGCCAGCGGCTCACGGCCGGGCTCGACGAGCACGGGGGGCTGCCCAAGGGGTTCACCCCCGAGGGGACCCTCAGCTACGACGCCGCCCTCGACTTCTTCACCCTCCGCTACGAGATCAGGACCGAGGACGACGGCGACGCCGCCGTGGAGGGCGAGGCGCGGGCGGTGGCCGACCTCCGTCGGTCCGGTCTGGGCCACGGCCCCCTGACGATCAAGCCCACCGACATGGCCTCGATCTGGGACGGTCGCTGACGCGCCCTAGTCTGACGCACCGGGCCGACCTCACCGCTCATTGGTGCACCATTGCGTCGTGGGAGAACCTCGACCTGATTCCGCGCCGCCGGGCACCAATGACCGCCGCCGGCTCCACTCGCTGCGCTCGCTCCGCCGCCGGGGAGACAACCGTGCTGTCTGGTTCGCTCGCTGCGCTCGCTCACGGTGGGGGCAGGGCGGCCGATGGAAGGGCATGTCCAGATGGGGTGGTCGCAGCCGAAGCGCGCACCGCTGATGACGGACGCCGTCGTCGCCCCGCCGTGGGTCGCCGCCCTGGTCGAGCAGGCCCGTGAGGCCATCGCCGCCTTCGGCCCCGACGGCCGCCTCGTCTACGCCAACCCCGCCGCCGACGAGCTCCTGGGGCACCCCTCGGGAACGCTCCTCGGCACCAACGCCTTCGATCTGGTCCACCCCGACGACCTGGCGCGGGTGGCGACGGTCGTCGCCGGCATGTCCGGTGGGGCCCGCCCGCTCCCGGGCCTGATCCGGGTCCGCCGCGGCGACGGCGAGTGGGCCCTGTACGAGATCAGTCCGTCGCCGATCGAGGTCGGTGACGAGTCCGGGCCGCTCATGGCGGTGACGATCCGCGACACCTCGCACCAGGATGCGCAGTGGCGGTTCCTCACCGCCTTGTCGGGTGGGGCCGACGTCCAGCACTGCTTCGACGTGCTGGCCAACGGGCTGACGAGTGAGACCGACGGCCCGATGGGGATCGCCTACGACGGCAACGGCGTCCGGGTGGTCGCCGGACCCCTCGACCCCGAGCTGGTCGGCGTCACCTCCGACGGGCGCCTCGACACCTACCCGGGCGCACCGTGGACGGTGGCCGCCCGCACCGGCCGGCCCGTGGCCGCCCCGGTCGCCGACCTGCCCGAGCCCTGGCGCCAGCGAGCGGTGGCCATGGGGGCGGCGGCGTGCGTCGTGGTCCCGGTGGCCGACCCCGCCAGCGTCGCCCCGGCGCTCATCGTCCAGTGGCCGCCGGACGAGGCCATGGCCGAGCTGTTGTCCGAGGCGCTGGCCCGCCGTCCCCGCCAGGCCATCACCCTCGCCCTCGACCGCCGCGACTCCCAGCGCCGGCTGGAGCACCTGGCCCACCACGACGCGCTCACGGGCCTGCTCAACCGCGGCCGGTTCTTCTCCGACCTGGCCGAGCTGGCCGCCGCCGGCCGACCGTACGGCGTGCTCTACATCGACCTCGACCGGTTCAAGCCGGTGAACGACCGTCTCGGCCACGACATCGGCGATCACACCCTCGTGGTCTGCGCCCGGCGCATGGAGCGGTCGGTGACCGAGGGCGACCTGGTCGCCCGGCTGGGCGGCGACGAGTTCGCCATCGCCTGCCCCGACATCGGGTCCGAGGAGCTGGAGGACCGCGCCGCGGGCGTCGTCGCCGCTCTGGGCCAGCCCTTCCGCATCGGTGAGCACCTCGTCGACGTGGGGGCCAGCGTCGGCCTGGCTCGTTCCGACGGCCACGACGCCCCCGATGCGGTCGTCGCCGCGGCCGATGGCGCCCTCTACGAGGCCAAGCGGGCCGGCCGGTCGACGTGGCGCCGGGCCGGACCGGTGGGCGCCCGCGCCCACGGCACCGAGGTCGACGTCGTGCGCTGGTCGACCCCGACCCCGCCCGGCCCCTCGCGGTAGAGCAACCCTCCCGAACTCGGTGGGATATCTGCCCCTGTGGGGGCACATTTCCCACCGAGTTCGCTGGTGGGGTCAGATGGGTCGGTGAGCGACCTCGACCTGCCGCCCCCACCCGCCGCCAGCTTCGCCAGCGACAACGCCGCCGGTGTGGCCCCCCAGGTGATGGACGCCCTCGTCGCCGCCAACGAGGGGCCGGCCCTGGCCTACGGCGACGACCGGTGGACCGAGACGGCCATCGAGGCCCTGCGCGCCGCCTTCGACGCCCCCGTCGAGGTCGTCATGTGCTGGGGTGGCACCGGGGCCAACGTCGTCGGGCTGGCGTCGGTGCTCCGGCCCTGGGAGGCGATCATCTGCACCGACTCGGCCCACATCGTCACCGACGAGGCCGGTGCCCCCGCCCGCTTCACCGCGTCCACCATCGTCCCGGTGGCCCACGACGACGGCAAGCTCCGGCCCGAGGCGGTCGAGCCCTTCCTGCACTGGCGGGGCGAGGTCCACCACCCGCAGCCCCGGGTGCTGTCGATCAGCCAGGTGACCGAGATGGGCACCGTCTACACCGACGACG
>DATHEV010000105.1:0-4896 GCA_035318405.1 Iamia sp. | reverse complement strand
TTCCTCGTGTCGTAGATCATGGCGTCGGCATCGTGAGTCTTCACGAGGTCCTCGTCCGATACGCGAGTCTCGCCGACGGCGAGTCGAAGCTGGTTGAGCGTCATCCCCTCCTTGATCCTCACCGAGAAGGTGCGGGACACGACTTCGACGTAGAGGGGTCCGGAGTAGCCAGCCGGGATGTCGTCGAAGCGGTGGTTGCGGTCGGTGACGACGCGGGTGAAGACATCGACCCGGCCAGTCGAGCTCTTGGGGTTCGCCCGGGCACGCATCGTCGGCGGGAGGTTGACTCGTTCCTGGAGCGGGATCAAGTACGGCCGGTCCGGCTCGAGGACGGCTCCCTCCCTGAGGTCGATGGTGTCGAGCAAGTACTCCTTGAGTTTGCTGGACACGCTCTCTTGGTCAGGGAGAAAGCTGCAACGCATCCGATGCGCTTCGTGCCCGAGACGCAGATCGAGGCTCGCTGGCTGGACGTTCTCCCTCGGGATGGCCTTGGAGGCCTTGACGATCTCCTCGTCGACGGCCCGCAGCAGGTCCTGGTAGGGAAGCACCCCCGGCTCGGTCCAGTCCATCAGTCGGATGATATGAGGCCGCAGGAGGAGTAGGGCATTGCGGTGAACTGCTCGACGGGGACGTCGCGCTCGGCGGCGAGCTGGAGGAGGTGGGCGACGTCCTCGCCCTCGGCGCGGACGAGGAGGCGGTCGGGCTTGCGGCGGAGGAGGACCCGGGTCGACTCGCCCACGCCCGGCTTGATCCGGTTGGGGTCGTCGATCGAGAACCGCCGCCCGATCTCCGACACCGCCGCCCAGCCCGACCACGTCGGTGGCTCGACGGGCTCAGCCGCCAGTGCGCGAGCCTCGGCGATCAGATCGTCGTCGACGCAGCCGTGGACGGTGTCGACGAAGCGTCGGGAGACGTCCCGTCCGGCCAGCTCGGGGTACTCCTTGGCCCCGTGGAAGTCGTCGGGGCCGATCAGGTCGTCGCGCAGGACGGTCCGGCTCACCAGCCCGGAGACGGTGGAGTTGAGACAGGCGCTGGGGATGAGGAAGTCGTCGCGGGAGCCGGGGATGGCGGCGCACCAGCCCGGGTCGGTGACCACGGCGAGACGGGGGTCGAGGCTCGCGGCCGCGGCCGCCTTGTCGAGCTCGCGCTGGATGGCGCCCTTGCCCGTCCACCCGTCGATGAACTGGAGCGGGAGGCTCGGATGCCGGGCCTGCATCCACCGGACGGCCACCGGGTCGAGGCCCCGGTCGCGGATGATCGACACGCTGTAGTGCGGCCGGTCGAGGCCGTGGGCGGCCAGGAGGTACCGCCGGACGAGGATGCCGACCGGCGTCCCCGCCCGGGCCAGCGACACCAGCACGACGTCGGGGCCGCGGAGCGCCAGCACCCGCTCGGCGGCGACGGCCACGCCGAGAGCGGTGCGGCGTGCGCCCCGGACGAGGGCGGCCTCGAACATCTCGAAGTACTCGGGCGTGGGCTCGTACTCGATCGGCAGGTACTCGCTGTAGTGGCCGCCCCGCCGGAGGTGGGCCTCGCGCTCCTCCAGCCCGGTCTCCAGCGGCCGATCGCTCAGATCGGTGAGCAGGAAGGTGACGTCCTCGACCGGGTACGACCCGAACGGCACCGGCGGCTCGGGCAGAGCGCTCATCGGCGGCCCCCCGAGCTTTGGACGGACCTGGCCGCATGGGGCGGGGTTCCGTCCAAGGTTCGGCGGCGGGCATCGAGCTTTGGACGGACCTGGCCGCATGTGGCGTGGTTCCGTCCAAAGCTGCGGGGCGGGGTCATCGCAGGACCAGGAGGTGGACGTGGTCGGTGGCACGGCCGAGGGCGACGAGCATGGGGTGCTCGGGCGGTACGGGGACGTCCACGACGATCACCACGTCGTCGACCCGGTCGTCGCCCAGGTTGTAGAGGTAGCGGTCGCCGTCGAGCCCGTCGACGGCCGGGAACGACACGCAGTCGTGGATCGGGTAGTCGGCGCCGGGGGCGGGGATGATCGGCGACCGGGTGGTCGAGCGGGTCACGGCGCCGGCCCCGAGGTGCAGGCCGACGAGGGCCGGGACGTACATCAGCTCCTCGGTGCCGAGCACGAGGATCTTCGACCCGCGCCGGGCCTCGGCCAGCGGCGCCACCGCCTCGGCCACCCGCTCGTCCAGGGTGGCCTGGTGCTCGGCGGTCCAGCCCATCCGCGCCGTCGGGGGGCCGAGCGACAGCTCGTGGGTGGTCACCGTGGGCGGCGTCACGGCCGGGGCGTCGGGGACCTCGGGCAGGGGCGGGGCCTCGCCGACCTCGGCCTCGGCGTCGAGCAGCGACACCACCTCGATGGCCGTGCCCAGGCGCGACGCGGCCTCGGCCAGCCGGTCGCGGTCGGTCGCCGTCCGCCAGTCGACGAGGGTCGCCAGGACGTAGCGGTCGCGGGGCCGGAGCGCGTGGACGGCCTCGATCAGGCTGAGGGCGGTCGACCCCGTCGTCATCTCGTCGTCGACGATGACCACGGGGGCGGCGTCGGCCAGGAACGAGCCGTCGGCGTGGTGGACCTCGTGGTCGACGGCGTGGGAGTGGGCCTCGACGCAGCGGACGATCGGCGCCCCGACCGGCCGGCGGGTCGTGTGCGACAGCGGTCCCGGCCCGAGCCGTCGGCGCACGGCGTGGCCCAGGGCCGTGGCCGTCTCGGCGAAGCCCAGCACCGTGGCCCGCACGGCGGCCCGGGGGGCGGGGGCCACGTCGGCCGGCGACAGCAGGTCGCCGGCGAGGGCGGTGCGGAACCGGTCCTCGTCGGCGGTCGGGTCGGTGCCGCCCAGGGTGGCCTCGACCCGGCCACCCAGGGCCATGCCGGCGGCCAGCAGGGTCGTCGGCGGGACCGACAGGTGCTTGCCCAGGACGGTCGAGACGAACAGCACCTGGCGCTTGGGGTTCTGGCGGCGCCCGACCCTGATGAGGTCCTCGACCGAGACGTCGGCGACGCCCCCGGCCCGGGGGCGGATCGTCACCGGGGGCGCGGGAGGAGAGCCGAAGGTCGCGTCAGGGGCCACGGTCAGACGGCCAGCAGGCTCACGAAGGTGTGGCCCTCGGCCAGCACGCCGAAGGCGGTGGCCCGGCGCTGGACCTTCTTGGCCCAGAGGCGGTGCGGGGCGCCCTCGTTCATCTTGTTGGAGAAGGCGGACTTGCGGGCCCCGCCGGCGTTGGTGGCGGCGACCTGCTCGGCGTCGCTCCACTCCTCGAAGGTGACGGCCTGGAGGGCGTTGACGATCGGGATGTGCGACGGGTGGATCGTGGTCTTGCCCCACAGCCCGTTGGCCTGGTCCTTGAGGACCTCCTTGATGAGGCCGTCCATGTGCTCGGCCAGCAGCTGGCCGCGCAGCTCGGGGCTCTCGGCCTCGATGCCGAACAGGGGCTCACGCAGCTGCGGCTTCCAGATGCGGAGATCGCGGGTGAAGTACTCCCAGACCGGGCCGGCCAGGGCGAAGCCGTCGTGGTCGCGGCCCAGGACGTTGACCATGTCGGCGATGGCGCTGGCCACCGGGCCGATGTCGTAGATGGTCTGGTCGGCCCGTCGGCGCACGCCGAAGTAGCCGCACAGGTCGCTGCCGCCGATCCGGATGCCGGGCACCCGGTGGCGCTGGGGAGCGAGGGCGTTGCGCAGCGCCACCAGCTCGTCGACCCGCGTCTCGGCCGCCACGGCCTGGCGGCTCTCGATGATCGGCATGGCCAGCAGCTGGTGGCCGACCAGGGCCGAGGCCACATCGAGGGCCTCGAACCAGTTGTCGGCGGCGGCGGCGGTGAACTTGGGCAGCGTCGCCCCGACGAGGGCTGCACCGTCGGCGCCCAGCTTGTCGGCGATGTCGACCAGGTGAGCCGGGGCGCGGGGCCGCAGGAACAGCAGCGGGAGGTCGTCCCAGCCGTCGACGGCCAGCTGACGGAACCAGGCGGTGACGTTGCGCTCGGCCTCGGCCACGTCGTCGTCGCTGATCGAGTCCTCGAGGCAGACCACGGCCGAGACGGCACCGAGCTGCGCCGCGGCGCGGAGCTTGCGCGACAGCTCGATCTCGATCGAGGGCGTGTAGAGGGTGGCGCCGAGACCGGCGCCGATCATGGCCGGCGTGTCGTTGGCCGAGATCCCGACCGGTGGCTGGTACCAGAGCTCGTCGTCGGTGGTCGGGAAGGGGTTGCGAGGCGGCACGGGGGCGGCTCCTCTGCGGTCGGGGGAGGTCAGTCCTTGCTGCCGGCCCGCCAGTTGAAGCCGAAGGCGTAGTAGTTGTCCGCCTCTTCGGCATGGCGGAAGTACCGCTCCTCCTTCTGGATCACCACGACGCTCTCCTTGGTGGTGATGAGGGCGACGGAGCAGAAGGTGCGGTTGGCATCGGGGTTGTCGAGGACGATCTGGGTGAGCTGGCCGTCCTGGTCGAGGATGCTCATGTAGGCCCCGACGGTCTGGAAGTCGGGGGCGCCTTCGTAGATCATGGCGAAGATCATCACCCGCTCGATGTGCTCGGGCTTGATGAGGAAGAGGTTCTCGCCGTCGGCGGCGCCGCCGCTGCGGTCGTCCTTGTCGAGGTGGATCCAGGGCGGGCCGTTGGGCGAGCCGAAGTTCCCGCCGAGCGGCTGGATCACGCTCTTGCGGCCGTCCTTGAGCTCGAACATGCAGCCGAGGTCGAGGTCGGGGGCCGAGCTGCGTCCGCTCAGGAAGCCGCGGCG
The DNA here is from genome assembly GCA_035318405.1 of Iamia sp. GTDB lineage: Bacteria > Actinomycetota > Acidimicrobiia > Acidimicrobiales > Iamiaceae > Iamia. The sequence continues at coordinate 201 of DATHEV010000105.1, read as the reverse complement.
CTTGCCGCTCGAGGCCTGCCAGTTCAGGTTGACGTGGATGGGCTTCGAGGCGTCGCCCTTGCGCAGGCTGACCGACCGCTGCTCGCCCTGCTTGGAGAGCGTGACCTTGCCCAGGTTGACCGACCCGGCGGCGGCCGGCGCGGCCGCGGCGGGCGGAGCGGCGGCCGGGAGGGGCGGGGGCGGGGCGGCCGGGGGCGGGGC
>DATHEV010000104.1:0-6707 GCA_035318405.1 Iamia sp. | reverse complement strand
CGGGCGGGGCATGAGCCAGTGGGGCGCGCTGGGCTATGCGATCGACCACGGCTGGAGCGGCGGCCAGATCCTGGCCCACTACTACGGCGGCACCACGGCCGGCACCGCCGCCGACGTCACCCAGCGGGTGTACCTGGTGGGCAGCGCCGGCACCGACCTGAACGTCACCCAGACCGCGGCCAAGCTCCGCGTCGACGGCTGGACCGGCGACTGGGGGGCGGTGAGCGTCCGCCGCCTGAGCGCCACGACCTACCGGGTCTACGCCTCGGCCACGGCCGGCTGCACGCCGTCGTGGACCCTGCTGGGCGAGACCACGGCGACCGACGTGGGCGTGACGTCCTCGGTGGCCCAGGGCGAGGACGCCGGCCGCATGCTGCGGGACTGCCGGAGCGGCCGGACCTACCGGGGCGCCCTGCGCAACGTGCGGACCGGGGGCCCCACCGGCAACGTCGTCGTGAACCAGGTCGGCACCGAGGCCCTGCTCCGCGGCATCGTGCCCAAGGAGGTCTCGCCGGGGTGGGCCGGTCTCGGCGGGGGCGCCGGGGCCGCCGCCGTGCGGGCCCAGGCCGTGGCCGCCCGCTCCTACGTCCTGGCCGGTGACACCCGCTGGGGCAGCTGGGCCACGACCTGCGACAGCACGTCGTGCCAGGTGTACCAGGGCTTCGGCATCGAGGACACCCGCACCGACGCCGCCGTCGCCGCCACCGCCGGCCAGGTCCGCCGGACGGGCGGCGGAGGCATCGCCCGGACCGAGTTCTCCTCGTCCAGCGGCGGCTGGACCGCCGGCGGCGACTTCCCGGCCGTCGTCGACGAGGGCGACGACGTCGCCGGCAACTCCTTCCACACCTGGACCGTCACCGTGAGCAAGACGGCCATCGAGGCCGCCTACCCCGGCCGGGGCGCCTTCCTGGGCTTCACCGGCTTCGTCCGCAACGGCCACGGCGACCAGGGCGGCCGCATCACCCAGGTCCAGCTGGCCTTCACCGGCAGCAGCGTGACCCAGACCGGTGAGCAGGTCCGCTCCGCCCTCGGCCTCCGCTCCAACTGGTGGGCCGTGGCGTAGCCGCCGCCGTCAGTACGTGATGAGGCTGGTGACGGGGAGGTCGCCGAGGGCGGCCCGGCCGTCGAGGAACGACAGCTCGATCAGGAAGGCGAACCCGGCGACCTGCGCCCCGAGCCGATCGACCAGGCGGGCCGTGGCGGCGGCGGTGCCGCCGGTGGCGATGACGTCATCGACGACCAGGATCCGCTCCCCCGCCACCACCGCGTCGCGGTGGGCCTCGAGGGTGTCGGTGCCGTACTCCAGGGCGTAGGTCTCCGACTCGACCTCCCACGGCAGCTTCCCCGGCTTGCGCACGGGGGCGAAGCCGACGCCGAGCGCCAGAGCCACCGGCGGGCCCAACAGGAACCCGCGGGCCTCCATGCCCAGCACCCGGTCGATCTCGCCGACGTCACGCCGCACGGCGGTGGCCAGGGCCTCGACCGCCCGGGCCAGGGCGTCGGCGTCGCCCAGCAGCGGGGTGATGTCGCGGAACAGGACCCCGGGCACGGGGTAGTCGGGGATGTCGCGGATGTGGCGGGCCAGGTCGGCGGGGTCGGCGATCGCCGCCGGCCCGGTCGTCACCTCTTCTTGCCCTTCTTGCGGGGCCGCGGGGGCGGGGTGCCCTTGGGCCGCGCCGTGGTGGCGGCCGTGGCCACCGGCTCCTTGGCCAGGGCCACGCCGTCGTCCTCGGCGGCCGCCGGGGCCACCGCGACGGCACCGCCGGTCTTGGACTCCTTGCCGGCGAGCCGTTCGCGCAGCGCCCGGTAGCGGGGCTCGCGCTCCTTGAGCAGGGCGAGCAGCGGCGAGGCGATGAAGATCGACGAGTAGGCGCCCGACATCTGGCCGATGAACAGGGCCAGGCCGAACTCCTGGAGGGTCGAGGCACCCAGGGCGAGCGACCCGACCACCAGGACCGACAGGATCGGGATGATGGCCGTGATCTGCGTGTTGAGCGACCGCATCAGGACCTCGTTGAGCGACCGGTCGACCATCTTGCTGTAGGTCATGCGGGCGTTGGCGCTGAGCAATCGGGTGTTCTCGTCCACGCGGTCGAACACGACGATGCCGTCGTAGATCGAGAAGCCGAGGATGGTGAGGATGGCCACCACCGTCGCCGGCGTCACCGGGAGCTGGAGGATGGCGTAGGCCCCGATGACGATGAGGATGTCGTGGACCAGGGCGCCGAGCGTGGCCATCGCCATCCGGAACTCGAACCGGATGGTGATGTAGATCACGATGGCGATGAGAAACACCACCAGGGCCTGGAGGGCCTTGCGGGAGATCTCCTCACCCCACGACGGGCCGACCTCGTTGACCACGACCTCGTTCTGCTCGGCGCCGGTCAGCTCGGCCAGGGTGTCGACGACCTCGCCGCCGCGCTCCTGGCGCTCGGTGTCGGTGCCCTCGATCGTCTCGGTCTGGACCCGGAGGTCGTCGCCGACCTCCTGCACCTCGACCTCGTCGAAGCCGAGGCCGGCGATGGCGTCCTCGACCTCTTCGACGGTGGCCCCGTTGGCCGGGACCTCCCACTGGTTGCCACCGGTGAAGTCGATGCCCAGGTTGAGCCCGCCCCGTGCGCCGAGGGCGACGAGGCCGATGATGATGAAGACGCCGGAGATGCCGAACCACAGCCGCCACCTGCTGACGAACGTGTAGTCGGTCTCGCCGTGGTACAGCTTGCGCCAGATGCTGCGCTTGGGACCCGCCTGCCCCTCGGGAGTCAAGGTGTCACTCATGATGCCGCTCCTGCCTTGGCCTTCGGCGTCTGTCGGGCGCCACCGCCCTCGTCGCTGCTGCGGCCGAGGCCGCGGGCCACGCCGAAGATCGGGTGCTCGGTGAAGAAGCGGCTCCGGGCCAGCAGCGCCACCATGGGCCGGTCGAAGCAGTAGGCGACCAGCAGGTCGAGCACCACCGACAGACCGAGGAAGAAGGCGAAGCCCCGGACGGCGCCGACGGTGAGGTACCAGAGCAGGGCCGCGCCCATGAGCGAGGCCAGGTCGGCGGTCAGGATCGTCTTGAAGGCCAGCTGGAAGCCCTTCTCGGTCGACGCCCGAACGCTCTTGCCCAGACGCACCTCGTCCTTGAGTCGTTCGAAGTGCACCACGTAGGAGTCCACGGTGGTGCCCAACGAGACCACGATGCCCACCACCCCGGAGAGCGAGAGGGTCAGGCCCCGGGAGGCCGACAACCAGCACACCGTCCCGTACATCAGGGCGCTCCACACCCCGAGGCCGAGGATCACGACCACGCCGAGGGCCCGGTAGTAGACGATGAGGTAGAGGGCCACGGCGATGAGGCCGATGAGGCCGGCCAGGATGCCGGCGCGGAGCGAGTCGGAGCCGAGCGTCGGGGACACCTGGCGCTCGGCGCTGCGGGTGAACTCGACGGGCAGGGCGCCGTACTTGAGCTTGAGGGCCAGGTCCTTGGCCTCGGCCTCGGGGAAGCCGCTGGTCCCGCCGCCCGTGATCCTGAACTCCTGGTCGGCCAGGTTGGGGCCGTTCACCGTCGGGGCCGAGATGACCTCGCCGTCGAGGACGATGGCCATGGCGCCGACCGGCTGCCCGGTGTCCGGGCTGACGCCCTGCTGGGGGCAAGTCGCGGCGGCCGAGGCACAGGCGTTGATCAGCGTGTTGGCCTCGCTCCTCTGACTCCCCTTGACGTTGACGGCCACCTCCCACGCGCTGCCGCTCGTTCCGCCCAGCGTGGCCCGGGCGCTCCTCAGGGCCCCGCCCTCGAAGCCGGACGGGCCGACCTGGATGCAGCCCACGGGGTCCTCGTCGGCGACCGGCCGGTCCGGGATGATGATCGTGTTGGACGCCTCGGCCGCCGGGTCCGCCGGCTCCGTCGTGGTCGTGTCGCCGGGCGCCGTCGTGGTCGTGTCGCCGGGCGCCGTGGTGCCGGTGTCGCCGGGCGCCGTGGTGGCCGTGTCGCCCGGGGCGGTGGTGGCGGTGTCGCCGGGGGCGGTGGTGGTCGTCTCCTCGCCTCCGGTGGTGGTGGTCGTCTCCTGACGGCCGAGCGGGGCGGCGGCGTACTCACCGTCGACGGCGGGGGCGGCGCCGGCGGGGGCCGGGGCGGCGCCCTCCTCCTCGCTCGTCGCGGGGGCCTCGGTGGAGGCCGGGGCGGTGGTGGACGCACCGGCCTCGGTGGAGGCCGGGGGCTCGGTGGACGCCGTGTCCCCGGGGACGGTGGTGGCGCCCGGCTCGGTGGAGGCCGGGTCCTCGGCCGGGACGGTGGTGCTGGCCGCCTCCTCGAGCGCCGCCGCGCCGGCGGCACACGGGTCCTCGCCGGCGGTGGCGGCCTCGGCGTCGTAGGGCAGCCCCCTCACGAGGACGGGGCGGAACTCGAGGCGCGCCGTCTCGCCCAGGATCTCCTGGGCCCGCTGGCGATCCTCGATGCCGGGGAGGTCGACCACGACGTTGTCGCCCTGCCGGGTGACCTCGGGCTCGGCCACGCCCAGGCCGTCGATCCGGTTGCGGATGATCTCCATGGCCTGGTCGATGCTGTCGCTGGACGGGTTGCCGTTCGCCGTCAGCACCACCGAGAACCCGCCCTGGAGGTCGAGGCCGAGCTCCGGCTCGGCGCCGTTGACGGCCACGGTGACGATCGAGAAGACGCCGAGGGCCAGGATGAAGGCCAGGGCGGCCAGGCCCCGGTTGCGCAGGCGGGCCAGCTTGCCCCGCTTGTCCATGAGGCGGGTGACCGACCACAGGAAGATGCCGACGAGGGCCGCCAGCGAGATCCAGGCCCAGGTCGACGCCTTGGTGTCGTCGATGGCCAGGAGGACGATCCGGGCCACGATGGCCAGGAGGGCGACCACGACGACAGCCTCGGCGGCGCCCACCCGGCGCCGGCGGGCCTTGCGGGACCCCTTGGCGCTCTTGGGCCGGGCGGGCGGCGGCTTGGGCTTGGCCCGCTCCTTGCTCGGACGGGGCGGCGGCCCGCTCTTGGCCTTGGCCTTGGCCGTCGAGACGGCAGCGGCGTCCTCGGCATCGGCGTCATCGTCGGTCTCGGCGTCGGCGTCGGCGTCATCTTCGGGCTCGCCGTCGCCGGTCTCGGCGTCGTCCACCGGGGCCTCGTCGGGCTCGGCCGGATCGGCCTCGTCCTCGGCGCCGTCGGCCTCCGGCTCGACCGGCGGGTCGAGGTCGTCGTCGCTCGGGTCGTCGTCGCGCCCGTCGCTCACCGGGAGCTCCCGGCGGGCGCGGCCGAACGGCGCACGGTGGTGTCCGATGTCAGCGACAGAGGTGGCACGCAGGGTCCGATCGAGTCCAGGAAAACAGCCCGGGGGACCATAGTGCGCGTGTCGCTTGCCACCCGTGCGCGAGTGGACACATCGTGGTCAGCCCCACACCGCGAGCACCTCGGCCCGCCACTCGGCCAACCGCTGCTGCCGGATGGCATCGGCCGTCCGGTCCACGAACCGGAGCAGCCACGACACGTTGTGGATGGTCAGGAGGCGGAGCGCCGACAGCTCGCCGACCTGCATGAGGTGGCGGAGATAGCCCCGTGAGTAGCGGGCGCAGGTGGGGCACGGGCACGTCTCGTCGACCGGACCCCGGTCGCGGGCGTTGGCCACCCGCTTGACGTTGAACCGGCCGGCATCGGTGAGCAGGGTGCCGTGGCGGGCCAGGCGGGTCGGCAGCACGCAGTCGAACATGTCGACGCCGAGGGCGATGGCCTCGACCAGGCTGGCCGGATCGCCCACGCCCATGAGGTACCGGGGCTGGTCCGCGGGGAGGCCGGCCAGGGCGGCCGCCAGGGCCGGGAGCATCTCGGCGCGGCTCTCCCCCACCGAGAGCCCGCCGATGCCGTAGCCGTCGAAGCCGACCTCGGTGGTCCAGCGGGCGCTGTCGGCCCGCAGCGCGGGGTCGATGCCGCCCTGGACGATGCCGAACTGGGCCTGGATCACGCCCCGCGCCGCCGCCTCGGCCTCGCCGGCCAGGAAGGCGGACCGGCCCCGCTCGGCCCAGCGGGCGGTGCGCTCGGCCGCGGCCCGCACGACGCCGTCCGGGGCCGGGAGGCCGGGGCAGACGTCGAGGACCATCTGGACGTCCGCGCCGATGTCGGCCTGGACCGCCACCGCGCTCTCCGGCGTGAGGTGGTGCGTGCTGCCGTCGTAGGTCGAGCGGAAGAGGGCCCCGTCGTCGTCGACCTTCGGGGCCAGGCTGAAGATCTGGTAGCCGCCCGAGTCGGTGAGGCTGTGGCCGTCCCAGCCGGTGAAGGCGGCCAGCCCGCCCAGCTCCCGCACGACATCGGCCCCCGGGCGGAGCATGAGGTGGTACGTGTTGGCCAGCACCACCGGCGGGGTGAGGGCGTCGAGGTCGTCGGCGCCGAGCGACTTCACCGACCCCCGCGTCCCCACGGGCATGAACGCCGGGCTGGGGAACGACCCGCGCGCGGTGACGACCCGCCCGGCCCGGGCCTGGCCGTCCCGCGCCTCGACCTCGACGGTGGCCCTCATCGGGTGCTCATGCAGCGCGGCCCGGCCGGCCGTCGAGCAGGCAGCAGTCGCCGAAGGAGAGGAAGCGGTAGCCGTCGGCCAGGGCCGTCTCGTACAACCGCCGCCACCGGGGGCCGACGAAGGCGTCGACCAGCACCAGCAACGACGAGCGGGGCACGTGGAAGTTGGTCACGAGGGTGTCGACCAGCGTCGGCCGCACGTCGCCGT
>DATHEV010000103.1:0-4258 GCA_035318405.1 Iamia sp. | reverse complement strand
AGTTCCCGGCGCCGACCCTGCCGGGCACCCATGCCCTGGCGGCCGCCGACGCCCACTACTCGATGGCGCCCTACCTCCTCGGCCCCGACGACGCCCTGGTGATGACGATGCGCTGGCCCGAGTGCCGGCTGGCCAGCGTCTCGCTCTGGAACCGCCAGATGCAGACGTTCGACTACCTGCGGGGCCGGGTCAGCCTCAACCGGGCCCAGGCCGTCGCCGAGCCCGACGGCTCGGTGCGGATCGTGCTGGCCCACCGCGACCCGGGCGTCCCCAACTGGCTCACCACCGAGGGCCGGCCCTTCGGCCTGCTCTTCTGGCGGTTCTTCCTGGCCGAGGGTCCCATCGCCACCCCCACCGCCGACGTCGTCCCCGTCGACTCCCTCTGACCGTCCCGACACCGCGTACCGTCGCCGGCATGACCGTCCGCCCGGCGACCATCGACGACGTGCCTCGGATCGTGGAGCTGGTCCACGACCTGGCCACCTACGAGCGGGAGCCCGATGCCGTCGAGGCCACCGTCGCCGACTTCGTCGCCGCCCTGTTCCCCCCGAGCGCCGTGCCGACGGCCTTCGCCCACGTGGCCGAGGTCGACGGCGAGGTCGTGGGCATGGCCGTCTGGTACGTGACCTTCTCGACCTGGACGGGTCGCAACGGGATCTGGCTGGAGGACCTCTTCGTCCGCCCCGAGCAGCGGGGCTCGGGTCTCGGCCGGGCGCTGCTGGCCGCCCTGGCGCAGGTGTGCGTCGAGCGGGGCTGGCGCCGCCTCGAGTGGTGGGTCCTCGACTGGAACGAGCCCAGCATCGGCTTCTATCGAAGCCTCGGCGCGACCGCCCACGACGACTGGACCACCTACCGGCTCACCGGCGCCCCCCTCGAGTCCCTCGCCGAGCCCTGAGACCCCGTTCTGTGTGCGGAGAACCACCGGACCGGTGGTTCTCCGCACACAGAACGAACTCAGGTGGCGGTGAGGTCCCAGGAGGCGGCGGCCTTGGCCAGGGCGACGGAGAGGGCGCGGGTCGGGGCCGACAGGCCGTCGCGGTCGCGGGGTGGGGAAAGGGGTGATGTGCCCCGGACCCGCGGCGGGAGCTCGAGCTGCACGCCGCCCTGGGGCGGGCGGTTCACCGGGTTCTCGGGGTGGAGGCCGCGGAGCCCGTCGGGGATGGCGTCGAGGTCGTCGACGATCTCGTAGTCGGGCAGGGCCGGGCGCAGGTGGGCGGCGACGTGGGCGGCCAGGTCCCGGTTCGAGCCTCCGGCCAGGAGCGACGTCCACATCCCGTCGCGCCCGTAGCCGTGGACGGTCACGACGACCTCGACGTGGTCGAGGAACCGGGCCAGGGCGGGCGAGGCCGACGGCTGGAAGGCGGTCGACGGGAGGTGCGGGGCGTCGGCCGGGGTGAGGATGCCGTAGTACGACGCGTCGGCGAGGGTCGCCGCCAGCGACGCCACCACGTCGGTCATCTCCTCCAGCTGGCCACCGTGGAAGGCCATGAAGCCGAAGCGCGACCGCAGCTCGACCTCCTCCGCCGCGCCGGGCAGGGCCAGCAGATCGTCGAGGTCCATCGGCTCACCCTCGCATGCCAAGGTGGCCCGGTGATCGATCGGGAGCTCAAGCGCTCGTTGGGCCAGATGGTCAAGGGCGTCCAGGTGGTCGGGGCGGCGCACGACGGCCTGGTGCGGGCCTACACGTCGCACTGGATCTGCCAGGTCAGCTTCGAGGAGCCGATCGTCATGGCGTCGGTGTCGCCCAAGCACGACACCCACCCGCTGATCAGCGCCAGCGGCCGCTTCTCGGTGTCGATCCTGGGCGGTGACCAGGTCGAGCAGGGCCAGTACTTCAGCTATCCCGGCCGCCGGATGCAATACGTGGCCGACGAGTACCTGCGCATCGAGCACGGCCTCCCGGTGGTGGCCGACGCCGTGGCCTGGATGATCTGCGAGGTCGAGCGGCGTGACATCGGCCTCTACGACCACGACCTCTTCTTCGCCCGGGTCACCGCCTCCGGCACCGGCCGCCTCGAGGAGCCCCCGCTGCTCTACTCCTCCCGCCACGGCTGGCGGGTGACGGGCCCCAAGGCCCGCGAGGCCGGGACGTCGGTCCGCGACCGTCTCCTGGCCCGGGTCGAGGCCGGCGCGGGGCCCGAGACCCCCGACGCCGACCCCGACGCCGCCGCCCCGCCGGACGGGGCCTGACCACCCGCTGAACGGTGCGTTCCGCCCCGGTCCCCCCAGGTTCCCCCGTCGGGTCGGTGTGGCTAGCGTGCGGATCTCCTGTGGCCTCGCCCGACGCGCTCCCCCGCCCCCGAGGCCTCCGCATGGTGATGGCCGCGCTCGCCGGTCTGGTCCTGGTCTTCGGCGGGACGTGCGGTGTGGGGCCGACGAGCCTGTCGCTGCTGGCCGTGTCGGGCACCCAGAACCCGGCGCCGGACGATGCCCGGGGCCAGGTCCCGGTCCCGGCCGCGGCCGAGGTCGCCCAACCGACCCGCCGTCGTGTCCTCCACCGGGCCGGGGGCCGCCGCGGCCGCCCCCTCGCCGGGCGGGTGCGCCGGGCCGCCGGCGCCTGGGCGGTCGGCGTCGTCTCCCGCCGCGGCCCTCCACCCCTCCGTGGCCCTCCTGCTCTCGCGGCCTGACGCGCTGCTCGGACCGTCCGGGCCGCACCTCACCTCTCGAGAGCCATGACCAGCACCCCATCCGCGGAGAAGAAGACCGGCGATGTCCACGGCGGCCACGGCGGCCAGGGCCGTCACGGCCACCACGGTCCCACCGGCGGCACCCCGGCACTCGCCCTCGGCGCGCTGGGGATCGTCTTCGGCGACATCGGCACCAGCCCCCTCTACGCCCTGCGGGAGACCTTCGAGGGCCACGGCCACGAGCTCCACGTCAACGAGGTCAACGTCTACGGCGTGCTGTCGCTGATCACCTGGTCGCTGATCATCGTGATCAGCGTCAAGTACCTGGCGTTCGTGATGAAGGCCGACAACGAGGGGGAGGGCGGCATCCTCGCCCTCACCGCCCTCCTGCGGCGCGACGGCACCACGTTCACCGGGCGGCGCAAGGCCCTCCTGCTGCTCGGCCTGTTCGGCACCGCCCTGCTCTACGGCGACGCCGCCATCACGCCCGCCATCTCGGTGCTGTCGGCGGTCGAGGGCGTCACCGTGCAGGCCCCCGATCTCGAACCGGCGGTGCTCCCGATCGCGGTGGCGATCCTCGTCGGCATCTTCGTCGCCCAGCGGCGAGGCACGACGGCCATCGGCAAGGTCTTCGGGCCCGTGATGGTCGTGTGGTTCGGCGTGATGTCGGTCCTCGGGCTCATGCAGATCGTCAAGAACCCGGGGATCTTCCGGGCCGTGAACCCCTGGTACGCCGTCCAGTACTTCCAGGAGAACGCCTTCCACGGCTTCCTCGCCCTCGGTTCGATGTTCCTCGTCGTCACCGGCGGCGAGGCGCTGTACGCCGACATGGGCCACTTCGGGCGCAAGCCGATCCAGCTGGCCTGGTTCGTGATGGTCCTGCCCGCCCTGCTGATCAGCTACTACGGCCAGGGCGTGCTGCTGCTGCGGGAGCCGGACGCCATCGAGAACCCGCTGTTCCGCCTGGCGCCCGAGTGGGGCCTCTACCCGATGGTGGTGCTGGCGACGTTCGCCACGATCATCGCCTCGCAGGCCCTCATATCGGGTGTGTTCTCGCTGACGATGCAGGCGATCCAGCTCGGCTACGCGCCCCGCCACCGGATCCGGCACACGTCGGCGTCCGCCTTCGGCCAGGTCTACATCCCGGTCATCAACTGGGCCCTGATGATCGCCTGCATCGCCCTGGTGATCGGGTTCGGCAGCTCGACCCGCCTGGCCGCCGCCTACGGGCTGGCCGTCACCTCGACGATGGTGATCACCGCCATCCTCTTCTACTTCGTGCTGCGCGAGCGGTTCCGCTGGGCGGCTCCGGCAGCGCTGGCGCTGTGCGGCGCCTTCCTGGTGGTCGACCTGGCCTACTTCGGGTCGAACCTGTTCAAGATCCCGTCCGGCGGCTGGTTCCCGATCGTGGTCGCGGTGGGCATGTTCAGCCTCATGACGACGTGGTTCACGGGCCGCTACATCGTCGCCGAGCGCATGCGCCGCAACGACATCAGGCTGGCCGACTACGTCGACGGCCTGAAGCGGTCGAACCACCCGCCCCGCCGGGTCGAGGCCACCGCCGTCTACCTGTTCTCGTCACCGGGCCTGACCCCGCCGGCCCTGATCTCCAACGTGCGCCACAACGACGT
>DATHEV010000102.1:0-5667 GCA_035318405.1 Iamia sp. | reverse complement strand
TCCGACGCGACCGTGGGCCTCGCCTGATGGCGGGGCCCACGGGGGCTGGGGTGGGGTAGTGGGTGGTGGTGGTGGATGGGTCAGGTGGTGCGGTGCTGGCGGGCGACGTGGACGAAGCCGGCGATGACCAGGCCGGCCATGAGGGCGGCGGCGGCGAAGGCGCCGATGGCGGCGTAGCCGGCGATCACGCCGACGGTCGACCAGGCGTAGGCCGAGAGCAGGAGGCCCCGGAGGGTCTCACCCTTGAAGAGGGAGTCCCGCTGGCCCGTGAGCTGGTCGGCGGTGGCCTGGAGCTCGGCGATCTCCGACTCGCTGGCCCCGCTGGCCTGGGCCTCCTCGACGGCGGTGCGGGCGCCCCGGTCGTCGATCTGGGAGTAGGTCTGGCCGCCGGCGATCTCGTCGAGGTGACCGCCGATGTAGCCGGCGTAGGCCTCGGCCTTGGCTCCGGTGGTGACGTCCTCGCCGGCGTAGCCGACCAGGTCGCCGCGGCCCTCGGCCTTCAGCTCCTCGGCGGTGGGGAAGGTGACGTTCTGGGCGGCCAGCTCGTCGTGGACGTAGTCGCTGCTGAAGGTGGCGCCCCAGGTGAGGAGACCGCCGGCGACGAAGAAGGCGAGCGTGGCGACGACGCCGAACCCGATGAGGACCCGGTCGATCGTGCGGCGCCGGAGCTTGACGTCACCGCTGGTTGCGGCGCTCGGGGCCTCGGCCGGCCCGTCCGGGGCGGCGCTGGGAGCCATGCGGTTGAGGGTCGTGGTGGTCATCGTGATGTCCTTCCGTTGGTCATCTCCGACGGTACGGATGGGCCGTCGGCGGCGGCAGGGCCATAGGTCCCGAGACCGAGGGCCCCGGGTCCCGCGTCCGAGGTCAGGACCCGGCACGGTGGTCAGATCGTGATGGGACCTTGGTCCCATCGAGGGAGGCCGGGCGGCCCTGACGCCGCGGGCCTCCTCCGGGAGAAGGTCGTCCATCGCCCGATCGACGGAGGACCCCATGAGCGACCCCACGCCCACAGCCACGGCTGCGGCGCCCGACACCACCAAGGACCCGACGCGGGTCGCCCTCGTGATGGCCGTGATCGCGGTGGGGGCGGCGTTCGCCCTCTCGATCGCCGCCATCCTCATGGCCGGTGGCTCCGACGGGGTTGGCGTGACCGCAGGCGGTGCGCCGGCCGAGGTCCACGTGGCCCTCAGCGAGTTCGCCATCGAGCCCGGCGCCATCACCGTGGCCGAGGGCGGCACCCTGCACGTCGAGAACACCGGCTCGGTTCCGCACAACCTCGCCGTGGTCGACCAGGACGCGGCCGTCAGCGACCTGGCCGCCAGCGAGACAGGCGAGCTGAGCCTGGCCGGGCTCCCGGCCGGCGAGTACACGGTGATCTGCACCATCTCCGGCCACGAGCAGGGCGGCATGACGGCGCCCCTCACCATCGCCGCCGGTACCGGGGCGACCCCGGTGGCCGCCGCCCCCGACGAGGCCGCCGGTGGCGACCACGCCGGCCACGGGAGCGACACCTCGGCGGAGGAGTGGGCCCGTCTCGACGCGGCGATGGAGGAGACGATCAAGCAGTTCCCCGCCGAGACGGCCGGCACCGGCAACGAGGTCCTCGAGCCCGAGGTCCTGGCCGACGGGACCAAGCACTTCGAGCTGACCGCCGCCATCACCGAGTGGGAGGTCGACCCCGGGAACGTCGTGGAGGCCTGGACCTACAACGGCATGGTCCCCGGCCCGCAGATCTTCCTCGAGGTCGGCGACGAGGTCGAGATCGAGCTGCACAACGAGCTGCCCCTGGGCACCGACCTCCACCTCCACGGGATCAACATCCCCAACCAGATGGACGGCGTCGCCCCGGTGACCCAGGACCTGGTGAAGTCGGGCGAGACCTTCACCTACGAGTTCACGACCGACGAGGTGGCGGTGGCGATGTACCACTCCCACCATCACGCCCAGATGGGCGTCCCCAACGGCCTGCTGGGGATGATCTACGTCGGCGACCTGCCGCTGCCGGCCGGGCGCACCGTTGGCGGCCAGCCCGTCCCGGCCGACGTCGCCGTGAGCCAGGAGATCCCCATGGTGCTGAACGACGCCGGGGTCATCGGCTTCGCCCTCAACGGCAAGAGCTTCCCGGCCACCGCCCCGGTGGTGGGCACCGAGGGCGACTGGGTGCTGATCCACTACGCCAACGAGGGCACCCAGATCCACCCCATGCACCTGCACCAGATGGACCAGATCGTGATCGCCAAGGACGGCTACCCGCTCGACGAGCCCTACGTCGTCGACACCTTGAACATCGCCCCCGGCGAGCGCTACTCGGTGCTGGTCGAGCTGGAGTCAGCCGGCACCTGGGTCTGGCACTGCCACATCCTCCCCCACGTCGAGGGGGACGACGGGATGTTCGGCATGGTCACCGCGATGGTGGTCGAGCCGAAGGACGCCTAGCCCGGTGACCGAGACGAGGGGCCGGCTCTTGGGAGCCGGCCCCTCCGTCGCGTCGGGGGTCGTCACATGTCGATGGTCTCGTAGACGTCGACGGACCCGCCGTCGGCGATGACCGGGCACCCTTCGGCATGCGCCGTGGCCGCCTCGAGGCTGTCGGCCTCGAGGATGGAGTAGCCGGTGAGGCCGGTGGTGGACGCGCCCCCGCCGGCGGTGGCGCTCGACCCGAACGGCGCCCCTCCGTCGGCGACGGCGGCGCCGAGTGATCCGAACCAGGCGCCCCAGGCCGCCATGGCCGCCTGTTGCCCCTCCTCGGTCTCCGCCATCGATCCGCCCTGGTACACGAGCACGTACTTGGTCATCGGTCGCCTCCTGGCATCTACTTCGTTTCAGAACAAACTAGATCAGGGTCGAACCAGGTGCAACGCTGGGGCGATGGCTCTCGCCGTGGACGATGCGCAGGCCCGCTTCGACGCCCTGTCCTCCGCAGTGCGGCGGGAGATCCTCTGGCTCACCTGGAACGACGAGCTCGCGGTCGGCGACATCGGCGCCCACTTCGATCTGTCCGGGCCGACGCTCTCGGCCCACCTCACGATCCTCCGCAAGGCCGACCTCGTGACCCTCCGCGCCGATGGCAACTTCCGCCGGTATCGCTGCAACCACGAGGTGGTGCGGGCCCTCGTGCCCTTCCTCGCCGCCAACGACGAGCGCTGGATCGCGGCCGACGACATCCCCGAACGAGCGCTGGCGTCGTCCGAGAGATCGGTGGCGGTCACGATCGACGTCGAGGTGCCGGTCGACCCCGCCACCGCCTTCGCCGCCTTCGTCGACGAGGACATGTACAGCGCGTGGTTGGGCGTTCCCGTCACCATCCGGGACGGCCGGTTCCGCACCACGATGGAGTGGGGCACCGAGGTGCGCGGCATCTACGACCTGGTGCACCCGCCCGAGCTGATCGCCATGCGGTGGGACCTCGACGACGACGCCGTGCCCGTCCCCGGCCAGGAGATGGTGGCCTACCTGCGCATCCACCCGACCGCCGCCGGGAGCCGCGTCGAGGTGCACCAGCTGGCGCCCGACGGGGAGCGGGCCGAGTTCCTCACCCAGGCCTGGTCGATGGTCCTCGGCCGCTTCGCCCAGGCCCACACGCATGACGCGCCCCGCCCGGCCCGGCGTCGGTCTCCTCGGCCCAAGCGCAGGTCCTAGCCTCGCAGGCCCGAGTTTACAACATGTAGGTTTACGACCTGTAGGGTGGCGGTCGTGACGACGCAGGCGGACGGGCGACGGGCGCGCCTGAGCGCCGCCGAGCGCGCCGAGCAGCTGATCGACGTGGCCGAGACGCTCTTCATCGCCAAGGGCTACGACCGCACCTCGATCGGCGACATCGCCGGCGCCGCCGGGGTCAGCCGACCCGTCGTGTACGAGTACCACGGGTCGAAGGAGGGGCTGTACCTGGCCGCCCTGGAGCGGGCCAAGCGTCGTCTGGTGGAGGACTACACCGTGGCGCTGGCGGGGATGAGCGACCCGCACGAGATCCTGCGGGCGGCGTCGGACGTGTGGTTCTCGTTCGTCGAGCGCGACCCGGAGCGGTGGGTGCTGCTCTACGGCGGCAGCGGGGTCCCGCTGACCGGCGAGCTGGGCGAGCGCCTCGCCGCCGTGAACGCCGCCGGCCTCGGGAGCTACGTGCGGGCCATCCAGGCGTGGGTCCGACCCGACGTCTCCGAGCGCACGGTCGAGGTGACGGCGCACCTGATCTTCGGGGCCGCGCACCAGCTCGCCCGCTGGTTCCTGGAGAACCCCGACGTGACGCGCGCCGAGGTGGTCGACCGCTTCGCCGGGTTCTGCTGGGCGGGGATGGCCCCGCTGATGGAGGACGGTCCCGATGCGTGACCGCCGGCGCCTCCGGGCGCTCGTCCTGGTCGCCCTGATCACGGCGACGATCGGCTGCTCGGACTCGAGCTCGGACGGGTCCCGAGCCGCGACGACCTCGACGGCATCCACCACGTCGACGACGACCCTGCCGCCACTCCCGGCCTCGTCGGTGTCGGCCCCGCCGGGCGCCGGGGTCACCCAGCCGGCGCAGACGACATCGGGGCCCGGCGGCAGCGCCCTGCCGCACCGGGACTGGCGCGAGAGCTCCGGCGGATCGGGGGCCGACGCCTGGTACGTCTTCGAGCCGACGGCCCCCCAGCCCGACGAGGCGCCCCTGGCCATCGTGATGCACGGGTACGGCGAGTTCGAGGGCTACGGGACCATGTACGAGCTGGTCCGCCACACCGTCCTGTCCGGGAGCGTCGTGATCTACCCCCGGTGGCAGACGGGCATCGCCGAGCCGTGCCCGGGGCCGTTCGACGCCGACCCCTGCCTGGCGGCGGCCGTCACCGCGATCGAGGGTGCGCTGGCCCACCTCGGAGCGGACGACAGCCGGGTGCAGCCCGACCTCGACCGGACGAGCTACTACGGCTTCTCGTTCGGCGGGATCCTGACGGCCAACATGACCAACCGGTGGGAGGCGCTCGGCCTGCCCGAGCCGCGGGCGATCTTCATCGACGACATGCACGACGGCGGCCTCGACGGGCTCGGTGAGCCGGCCCTGGACGACTCGATGGCCGGCATCCCCTCCGACGTGCTGCTGGAGTGCCACGTCGGAGCCCAGGGCGTGATCGCCGAGGACCCCACCGGCGGTTGCAACGCCCTCTTCCCCCGTCTCGATCACATCCCGACGAGCAACAAGGCGATCGTGCTCACCCGGCCCGACGACCACGGCGAGCCCGCCCTCTCCTCCGCCCACGGCGTCTGCGCCGCCCAGGAGGGCCAGGCCGACGCCTACGACTGGGGCTTCTGCTGGAAGGTCTGGGACGCCCTCCGGGCGGCGGTCGACGAGGGCGGCAGCCCCCGGTACGCCATCGGCGACGACCCCGAGCACACCGACATCGGCGTCTGGAGCGACGGCACCCCGATCGCCCCGCTCGAGGTCCGTCACGCCGCGCCCATCGGGCCCTGACCGACACGACCGCGAGAAGGAAGCACGAAGCATGAGAGCAGCAGCAGCCCTCTTCACGGCGTTGGCCCTGGTCCTGACGGCATGCTCGTCGTCGGACGACGACGACGCCACCACCTCCACGACGACGGAGGCGACCTCGGACGCCGCCAGCACCACCGATCCGGACTTCGTCTGCCCGGCCGAGGTCGACGCCGAGGAGTTCGCCGGCGCCGAGGAGATGCGAGACCTCC
>DATHEV010000101.1:0-2691 GCA_035318405.1 Iamia sp. | reverse complement strand
GCGGGTGGCGTGCGGCCTGGCGCAGTCGCCGGAGGAGGCGCTCGAGCTCTACCGCCTGATGTCCCGGCTCGAGTACCTGCCGTCGAGCCCGACGCTGTTCAACTCGGGCACGTCCCACCCGCAGATGTCGTCGTGCTACCTGCTCGACTCGCCGCAGGACACGCTCGACGCCATCTACGGCCGCTACCACGACGTGGCCCGGCTCTCGAAGCACGCCGGCGGCATCGGCCTGTCGTTCTCCCGCATCCGCAGCCGGGGCTCGCTGATCCGGGGCACCAACGGCCTGTCCAACGGCATCGTGCCGTTCCTCAAGACCCTCGACGCCTCGGTGGCGGCGGTGAACCAGGGCGGCCGGCGCAAGGGGGCGGCCTGCGTCTACCTGGAGACGTGGCACGCCGATGTCGAGGAGTTCCTCGAGCTGCGGGACAGCACCGGCGACGACGCCCGCCGCACCCACAACCTGAACCTGGCCCACTGGGTGCCCGACCTGTTCATGGAGCGGGTCGAGCGGGACTGGATGTGGTCGCTGTTCGACCCCAAGGACGTCCCCGAGCTGGTCGACCTCCACGGCGACGCCTTCGCTGCCGCCTACCAGCAGGCCGAGAACGCGGGGCGGGCCGTTCGCCAGGTCCGGGCCCGCGAGCTCTACGGCCGGATGATGCGGACGTTGGCCGAGACCGGCGCCGGGTGGATGTGCTTCAAGGACGCGTCGAACCGCACCGCCAACCAGGTCGGCGCCGGGCACAACGTCGTCCACCTCTCCAACCTGTGCACCGAGATCGTCGAGGTCACCGACGACGACCACACCGCCGTCTGCAACCTGGGCTCGATCAACCTGGCCCGGTTCGTCGACGCCGACACCGGCGTCGACCACGAGCGGCTCCGGGCCACGGTGGGCACCGCGGTGCGCTTCCTCGACCGGGTGATCGACATCAACTACTACCCGACCGATGCCGCCGGCCGGTCGAACGAGGGCTGGCGGCCGATCGGACTCGGCGTCATGGGCCTCCAGGACGTGCTGTTCACCCTGCGGCTGCCGTTCGACTCGCCCGAGGCGGCCGAGGTCAGCCGGGCCATCCAGGAGGAGGTCTACCTGTCGGCCCTGGAGGCGTCGGTGGCGCTGGCCCGCGAGACCGGCCCCCACCCGCGCTGGGCCGAGACCCGCGCCGCCGGGGGGAAGCTCCAGCCCGACCTGTGGGGCGTGGCGGTCGACGGCGAGCGGTGGGCGGCGGTCCGCGCCGCCGTCGCCGAGCACGGGCTGCGCAACTCGCTGCTGGTGGCCATCGCCCCCACGGCCACCATCGCCTCGATCGCCGGCTGCTACGAGTGCATCGAGCCGGCGGTCTCCAACCTGTTCAAGCGGGAGACCCTCTCGGGCGAGTTCCTCCAGGTCAACGGGTACCTCGTGCGCGATCTGCAGGCCCTCGGGCTGTGGGATGCCGAGGTGGCCGATCGCCTGCGGGCGGCGCAGGGCTCGGTCCAGGGCCTCCCCGGCGTCACCGACGACATGAAGCTCCTCTACCGCACGGCGTGGGAGCTCCCGATGCGGGCGGTGATCGACATGGCCGCCGCCCGCGGCCCGTTCATCGACCAGAGCCAGTCGCTCAACCTGTTCCAGGAGAGCCCCACCATCGGGCGGCTCAGCTCGATGTACCTCCACGCCTGGAAGGCGGGCCTCAAGACCACGTACTACCTGCGCTCCCGACCGGCCACCCGCATCAGCTCGAGCAGCGGACCACCTCCCGCCAAGGTGGAGGACGAGGCGGCGGTCGCGTGCTCCCTGGAGAGCCCCGAGACCTGCGAGGCGTGCGACTGATGACCATCCCGATGACCGATCTCGCGGTCGACCTCTCCACCCTGCGAGCTGGCGATCGGACCACGAGGTGCCTGGCACCTCGTGGTCCCAACATCCTGGATCCGGGGTTCAACCTCACCTTGAGGCCGATGCGGTACCCGGCCTTCTACGACATGTACAGGGATGCGATCCGCAACACCTGGACGGTCGAGGAGGTCGACCTCTCCGACGACCTGGCCGACCTCCGCTCGCGGCTCGACCCGGCCGAACGCCACCTCATCAACCGGCTGGTGGCCTTCTTCGCCACGGGCGACTCGATCGTGGCCAACAACCTGGTCCTCAACCTCTACCAGCACATCAACGCCCCCGAGGCCCGCCTCTACCTCAGCCGCCAGCTCTACGAGGAGGCCCTCCACGTCCAGTTCTACCTGACCCTCCTCGACACCTACCTGCCCGACATGGCCGAGCGGGAGCAGGCCTTCGCCGCCATCGAGACCATCCCGTCGATCCGGGCCAAGGGCGAGTTCTGCATGCGCTGGATGGACTCGATCAGCCAGCTCGACCAGCTCCGCACCAAGGACGAGCGGCGCCAGTTCCTGCTCAACCTGATCTGCTTCGCCACCTGCGTCGAGGGGCTGTTCTTCTTCGCCGCCTTCGCCTACGTGTACTTCTTCCGGTCCAAGGGCCTGCTCAACGGGCTGGCCTCGGGCACCAACTGGGTGTTCCGGGACGAGTCGATGCACATGGCGTTCGCCTTCGACGTCGTCGAGACCGTGCGGGCGGAGGAGCCCGACCTGTTCGACGACGAGCTCGCCGACCAGGTCCGCGCCATGATGCGCGCCGCCGTCGACGCCGAGGCGCTGTTCGCGGAGGACCTGCTCGGCGGGGGAGTGGCG
>DATHEV010000100.1:0-2384 GCA_035318405.1 Iamia sp. | reverse complement strand
TCCGGAGCGGCGGGGCTCGACCCGTTGGAGTCCGGCCCCGACCGGCTGCGTAACGTGCAGGAGATGACCAGCATCGACGCTGTCAGGGTCGCCCTCGTCTTCGACACGACCTCGCTGGCGGGGAACTGGGGCTGCCGGGCGACGTCCATCGCCCTGGCCGATCTGGTCACGGAGTCCGGGGCGCTGCTCGACTCCGCCATCCCCGCCCTCGACATCGAGGTCGGCCCGGTGACGCGGCGGCTCGGCCGGGTGGCGCGCGCGGCACGCGGCGCCGGGCGTGGGGCGCCGCCATCGAGCCAGCTGGTCACCGCGTCCACCGACCGATCCGGCTCGAGCCTGGCCGGCTCCGGCGGGCGGTTCGTCGCCCTCGGCCGCTTGGCGGAGCGGGCCGACCGCCGGAAGCTGCCCACCCCGGACGGCGCCGCCGACCTCGAGGGTTGCGTGGACGCCATGCTCGCCAGCGACTTCCTCCGTCCCCACCTCGATCGCCTGGCGGCGGCCGACGTCGTGGTGGTCAACGGCGAGGGCACGGTCTACGGCGGCCAGGCCAAGGGCCGCCGGCTGCTGGCCCTGACGCACCTGGCCAAGCACCGCCTCGGGCGCCGCGTGGCCTACGTGAACCAGACCCTGGACCTGGCCGACGAGCGCGACAGGGAGGTGGCCGACGCCGTGCTGCCGGGGCTGGACGACGTCTCGTTCCGCGAGCCGCTGTCGGCCGAGGCCTGGGGCCGCGCCGTCCCCGGCGGGGGCGCGGCGTTCGTCCCCGACGCCGCGTTCCGCCTCGAACCGATCGACGACGACGCGTTCTGGCCCGGGGCCCGGCGGAGCGACACCTACTCCGTGTGGCCCGACCGCGTCCCCGGCCTCCGGCCGGGGTACGTCTGCGTGGGCGGGAGCTCGTCCCTGCTGCGCCCGGGCGCCACGGCCGACCCGACCGCCGGCTACCGGCGCCTCTGCCGTCGGCTCCTCGACGCCGGGCACCCCGTCCTCCTCACGTCGTCGGACCCGGTCGACGAGCAGTTCCTCCGCCCCCTGGCCCGGGAGCTCGGGCTCGGGCACCTGGGCTGCGCCACGCCCGTCCCGCAGGCGGTCGACGTCCTCGCCCACGCCGGCGCCGTGATCACCGGGCGGTGGCACCCGAGCATCTTCGCCTCGCTCGGCGGGACGCCGGTCGTGAGCCTGGGCGCCAACTCCTTCAAGACCGAGGGCTTCCAGCGGCTCATCGGCACGAAGGTCCCGGTCGAGCCGGCCGACCTCGGTGGCGGTGCGGTCGAGGCCGTCCTCGGCCACCTCGAGGATCTCGTCGACCGGGGCGATGCCCTCCGGGCCGAGATCGCGGCGCGCGCCCGCGAGCTGCGGGAGCAGACGCCCGGCCTGGTGCGGGTGCTGGACGCGCCGTCGTGAGCGAGCGGACCACCGTGGCCATCGTGCCCGCCCGAGGTGGGTCCAAGGGCGTGCCCCGGAAGAACCTCGTCGAGGTCGCCGGCCGCACCTTGGTCGACTGGGCGGTCGCTGCCGGGCTGGCGGCGGTCGGCGTCGATCGGGTGATCGTGTCGACCGACGACGCCGAGATCGCCCGCGAGGCCGAGCGAGCCGGCGCCGAGGTGCCATTCGTGCGGCCGGCGGCGCTGTCCGGTGACGACGTCACGGATCTGCCGGTGATCCAGCACGTCCTCGACCACCTCGCCGAGCACGAGGGGTCCGTCCCCGACCTGGTCGTGCAGCTCCGCCCCACGTCGCCGGTCCGGCCCGCCGGCCTGGTGGACCGCGGCATCGAGATCCTGCGCCGCCGGCCCGAGGTCGACTCGGTCCGCGCCGTGTGCGAGGCGCCGCTGACGCCCTACAAGATGTGGACGATCGACGATGACGACCCCGATGCCGGTCGTCTCCGCCCCCTGCTGGGGTCCATGACCGACGAGCTGTACAACCAGCCTCGCCAGCAGCTGCCGACGGTCTGGTGGCAGATCGGGGTGCTCGACGTCGTGCGGGCGTCGGTCGTCAGGGGCGGCAGCATGTCGGGCGCCACCGTCGCCCCCCTCTGCGTCGGGCCGGAGCTGGCGTGCGACATCGACGGCCCGGAGGACATCGCCCGGGCCGAGATCCTGCTGCGCGGGCTCGAGCGGTGAGCGAGCGCAGCGAGCGAACCAGACGGCACAGCTCTCTCCCCGGCGGCGCAGCGAGTGAAGCCGTCGGTGCTCATTGGTGCCCGTCCTCGGCAACCGGGCTGGATGTGTCCCACGACCGGATGGTGCACCGATGAGCGCGGCTCCGCTGCTCGTCGTGGGCACCGGCTCGATCGGGCGTCGCCATCTCGGCATCCTGCGCACCATCGGTGAGGGGCCGCTGCTGGCGTGCAGCGAGCACTCGCGGCGCGCCGAGGTCGA
>DATHEV010000099.1:0-6356 GCA_035318405.1 Iamia sp. | reverse complement strand
GAACTCGACCGTGCGCTCCGACAGCTCGTCGGCCGGGAAGATCTTGCTGATCATCCCGAGGCTGTGGCATTCCTCGGCGGTGATCGAGTCGCTGGTGAGCATCAGCTCCTTGGTCTTGCGGGCGCCGAACTCCCACGGGTGGGCGAAGTACTCGAGGCCGCACATCCCCAGGCGGGTGCCGACCACGTCGGCGAACAGCGCGTCGTCGGAGCCCACGATGAGGTCGCAGCACCACATGAGCATGAGCCCGGCGGCGTACACCGTGCCCTGCACCTGGGCGATCGTGATCTTCCGGAGGTTCCGCCAGCGCCGGGTGTTCTGGAAGTAGTAGTGCCACTCCTGGAGCATCCGCTTCTCGGCGCCGTCGCGGGTGGCCCCGTTGATGCTCGATGTCGGGTGGGTGGCGTACTCGGCGATGGCCTGCTTCGAGCCCATGTCGTGGCCCGAGGAGAACAGCGACCCGGTGCCACCGAGGATGACGACCCGGCAGGCGTCGTCGGCCTCGGCCCGCAGGAAGGCCTCGTCGAGCTCGACCAGCAGGCCCCGGTTCTGGGCGTTGCGGGCCTCGGGACGGTCGAGGAGGATCCGCACGATGGCCCCGTCGTCGTGGGTCTCGTACTGGAGGAACTCGTAGTCGGGCATCTGCGCTCCTGGCTCGTCCGGGCGGGGGCGCCACAAAGGTGACGCCACTGTCAGACTAGGAGTGCCCGGTCACGCCGGCCAGTGGCCGTGGGTGAGGCGACCGGCCCGGGCCGTCGCCGCCACGCGGGGGTGGGTGGCGAGGGCGGACCAGTCGTCGTCGAGCACCACCAGGTCGGCGGGCTCGCCCGGCACCAGGCGGCGAGGGATGGCGGGATCGTCCACCCGTCCGGTGTGGAGGGCGAGGGCCTCGAGCGGGGTGACCGCCTCGTCCGGGCCGAGGCTCGCGCCGGTGCGGGTCCGGCGGTCGACGGCCGTGGCGATCGACCGCCAGGGGTCGACGGGGCCGAAGGGCGCATCGCTGCTCGCCGCGACCCGGACGCCGGCCCGCCGGAGAGCGCCGAGGCGGTGGAGGGCGGCGTGATCCGCCGGGTCGGTCTCGGCGAGGAAGCGGTCGCCCCGGGCCCACACCAGCGCCGGCTGCACGACGACCTGCGGCCCGGCGGCGGCCAGCGCCGCGAGCAGGCCGTCGGGGAGCATCGAGGCGTGCTCGACGCGATCGGCCGGGCCGATTCCGGCGGCCAGCGCCAGCGCCAGCTGCACCTCGCTGACGCAGTGCACGGCGACACCCCTGCCGGCGGCGTGGGCGGCGGCGACGTGCGCGCTCAGGGCGGCGAGGTCGGGGAGGTCGGTGTCGTCGAGCAGGACCTTGACCGGGCCGAGAGCGACGGAGCCGACGGGCCGGGCGACGACGTCCCGGGTCATGGCGGCCACGCCGACAGGCAGGTCGGCGGCGGCGAGGGCCGCCAGGTCGGGGGCGTCGTTGTCGGCCCCGGCGTCCATGACGACGACGACACCGGATGCGGCCAGCTCCGCCCCGACGGCGGCGAGATCCATCGGTGGGGTCGGGACCCGATGGCCCAGCCAGTGGTCGAGACGGACCAGCACGCCCGTCGGGCGCCCGTCGACGAGCTCGACCCCGTCCGGGACGTCCCGGGCGTCGGCGGGGAGCACCTCGGCGAGGGCCGGGCCGTCGAGCACCCACAGGATGCCGGTGCGGTCCTGGACCCGCATCGGGCCGGCACCGGTGGCGTCGAGTCGGTGCCGGTCGAGCGGGCCCGACGTGGCCACGTCGTAGCCGACGCCGCGCAGCCAGCCGCCGGGCGTCCGCGCCCGGGCGGCGACGAGGACCCGGTCGAGACCGCCCCCGGCGGCCAGGGCCTCGGGCGAGAGGTCGACCGACGCGCGGGCGGCCGCGAGGGCGAAGAGGTGGACGTGGTGATCGGCCAGCCCGGGCAGCACGGGCCGCCCGTCGAGGTCGACCTCCTCGGCCCCGGCGGGGACGTCCGCCGGGTCGACCAGGACCCCGTCGCGCACGGCGATGTCGACCGGTCCCCGGTCGGGACCCAGCGACGCCCGCCGGAGCACGATCGTCGTCACGACGTCCAGGCGGCGAGGGCGCGCGCCGTGTCGGCGCCGAGGGCGGCGGCGGAGGTCCCGGCGCGACGGGCGTGCGGCGCCCGGACGGGCTCGCCGGCCACGTTCCCGCGCCCGTCGTCGTCGAGCACCGCGGCCGTCGCCGGGACGGGCACCGAGGGCGTGACGAGACGGGCCGCCCCCGCCAGCGGGGCATCGACGAACCAGCGGCCGCCACGTCCCCAGGCCCGGGTGGCGGCGGCCGCCGCCACCACCCCGCCCACGGGGTCGGCCACGGCATCGCCGGCGAAGCGGGGGCAGCCGTCGTCGCCCCAGGCGACCAGCCCGGCCGCGGCGGCGGCGTCGTCGCCGAAGCCCACCCGGTCGACGTCCCAGCCGTGGCCGGTGATGGCGACCCACACCCGGTCGGTGCCCCCGGCCAGGAACCGGGACGGGTCGAGCCCCAGATGGTGGATCGCCCGGGCTCGGGCCGAGGTCACGACGATGTCGGCCGCATCCACGAGGCCGCGGAGGACGGCCCGCCCGGCGGCCGTCGCCAGGTCCACGGCCACGCTGGCCTTCTGCTCGTTGACCAGGTCGTAGAAGGCGGCGACGCCGGACCGGGCACCGTCGGGGCGGCCGACGGACTCGACCTTCACCACCTCGGCCCCGCCCCGGCGGAGGAGGTCGGCGCACAGCGGTCCCGCCCACAGCGCCGAGAGGTCCACCACCCGCGGCGCGCCCGCCGGACCGCCGCGGTCGCCGGCCCGCGCCCGACCGCGCACCGCCACCTGCGCCGTCGAGCCCCCCACGGCGGCCACGGCCAGCCCGAGGGTGACGGCGTCGGCCTCCACCTCGGCCACGTCCCGGTCGGCCACGGCCCGCGCCACCGCGGGCCACGGATCGTCGGGCCACGGGTCCTCGGTGTCGGCGACCCCGAGGAGGGCGGGGAGCAGGTCGACGTCGCTGGGCCGGGGCAGCGAGAGGGCGAGCCAGCCGTCGCGCCCGCGGAGGAGGCGGGCCGACCCGCCACACGAGGTCGAGCCCTGGCGGCCGCGACCGAGGAGCGCGGCCCGCTCCCCCAGCACGCGCCCGTCGAGGCCGAACGGCGCCAGCCGGGCGTCCAGCACCAGCGCGGCCGTGGTGGGGGGCGCGAGTGGCGGGCCGTCGGCGTCGCCGGTGAGCGCCATGGCCCCCGACGCCGCCCACCGGCGCACGGCATCGCCTCCCGTAGGGTGGGCGCCGTGGTGGTCGACGATCTCGCCGCCCTGACCGGCCCGGCGGATGTCCTCGACGATCTCTCGATCCTCCGTCGGCCCGAGCCCCTCGTCGTGCGGCTGGCCGGGCCCGTCCCGAGCGATCTCGCCGCCGCCGCGGCGGCCGACGTCCTCCGCCGCGCCCCCACCGTCACCGTCGTCGAGGGCGATCCCGATCACGTCCCCGCCCCGCTGGCCGAGGCGGCCGACGTCTGCCTGACCAGCCGATCGGGCGCGCCCCGCCCGTGGGTCACCGGCTCGGCCGATGACGTCGAGGTGGCGGTGGCGGCCCAGCCCCTCGCCGCCGTCGCCCTCGTGACCCTCCTCCGGGTCGCCGCCGGGCTGGGACCGTGGGAGGCCCTGACCGCCGAGTCGGCCACGTACGGGATGTTGCTCGGCAGCGCTGCCCACCGCTCGTGGCTCGAGCGCCGAGGCCCGGCACTGGTCCGGTCGCCCGCCCGGCCGCCGGTCTCGGTGGAGCGCCGCGGGGCCACGCTGGCGATCCTCCTCGACCGCGCCGAGGTGCGCAACGCCATCGACCGGGCCACCCGCGACGCCCTGGTGGAGGCCCTCGGCCTCGTCGTCGCCGATCCCTCCGTCACGGCCGTCAGCCTGGCAGGGGCCGGACCCTGCTTCAGCGCCGGGGGCGACCTCGCCGAGTTCGGGACGGTCGCCGACGGAGCCACCGCCTTCGCCGTTCGCCTGGCGCGCCATCCCGGCTGGGCCGTGCACCGCGTCGCCGAGCGGGTGACCGCCCACGTCCACGGACCGTGCGTCGGCGCGGGCGTCGAGATCCCCGCCTTCGCCGGCCGCCTCGTCGCCACCCCCACCACCACCTTCCGGCTGCCCGAGCTGGCGATGGGCCTGGTGCCGGGGGCCGGCGGCACGGTCTCGATCACCCGGCGGATCGGCCGCCAGCGCACCGCCTGGCTCGCCCTGACCGGTCACCAGCTCGACGCCCCCACCGCCCACACCTGGTCCCTCGTCGACCACATCGACCCCGCCTGAAGACGTAGACACTGGGGCCGTGATCGAACAGTGGGACATCCTGGACACCCCCGACGGCCCGATGGGGCTCTACGTGGTGCGGCCCGACGGCGACGAGGCCCTTCCGGCGGTCGTCTCCTTCCACCACGGCCCGGGTCTCGACGACGGATCGAAGGAGGCCATGGCCCGCATCGCCGGGTGGGGCTACGTGGTGGTCAGCCACGACCGCTACCACCGGGACGGCGAGTGGATCGTGATGGACATGCGCACGCCGTCCGAGGAGGACCGCAACCGGTTCTTCGAGATCTTCCTCGGCGCCACCGACGAGCGGGTGGCCGCCGACCTCGACGTCGTGCTCGCCTTCCTCGACGGCGATCCGGGGGTCCGGCCGGGCCCGATGGGGTGCGTCGGGTACTGCATCGGTGGCCGCTCGGTGCTGCGGGCGCTGGCCGCCCACCCCGATCGCTTCCGCAGCGGCGTCGCCCTGCACCCCTCCCGGTGCACGACCGACGAGGCCGACTCGCCCCACCTCTCGATCCCGTCGCTCACGGCGTCGCTGTACGTGGGCTTCGGGGCAGAGGACACATCGCAGTCGCCGGCGGACAACCAGGACATGATCGGGCTCGTCGATGCGCGGCCGACCGGCGAGGTCGAGATCCATGACGGTGCGGTCCACGGCTTCGCCGTGCCGGGTCGGTCGTACCACCCGGCGGCGGCGGACCGCTCCTACGACCGGGCGCGCGCCCTCTTCGCCGCCGCCCTGGCCTGATCCGCGGCCGCCGCCAGGGCGGCCTCGTCGTCCGAGCCGGCGACGTCGGCCGCGGCGGGCGCGGCGATCTCCCCGTCCGCCTCGTTGCTGTCCGGCTCGCGGCGGGCCGGTCGGTAGAACCCCATGGGGCCTCCTCGGAACGGGCGGGGACCGTTCCCCGTCGGGGTGAGCATCCGCCACCACCGCCCTCGGGCCCTGAGCAGTCGTTGCTCATCTGCTCGCCCGCGGGGCGACACACGAGAGCAGGTACCGTGCCCCCGGCGGAGGGCGGGAGGGCGGAGAGCGGAGAGACGTGGCCAAGGTGCAGGTGTCCGAACCGTGGCCCTTGACCCGCCGCGAGCCCGAGCTGCTGACGTTCACCGCCGCCCTCGCCGATCCCGACCGCCACTGCCTGGTGCTCTACGGGCCGGCCGGCGTGGGCAAGTCGCGCCTCGCCGCCGCCTGTCTGGCGCAGGCCGAGGCCGGCGGGCACCTCACGGCCCGGGTGATGGCCAGCCAGGCCGCCGCCCTCCTGCCGCTGGGCGCCCTCGCCCCGATCCTGCCCCACGACATCGGCGCCCAGGCATCGCCGGCCGAGGTGTTCGAGCGCACCCGAGCCGGGCTGGCCGCCCTCGGCGGCGACCGCCGTCTGGTGCTGATGGTCGACGACGCCCACCTGCTCGACACCTCGTCGGCCGTGCTGCTGACCCAGCTCCTCGGGGCCGGCGTGGTGTTCGTGCTGGCGACCATCCGCGAGGGCGAGGCCCTGCCCGACGCCGTCGCCGGCTGGTGGCGGGGCGAGGACGCCGTCCGGATCGATCTCGGGGACCTCGACCGGGCGGCCACGTCCGAGCTGCTCACCCACGCCCTCGGCGGAGCGGTGGGTGGCGACACCGTGCGGCGCCTGCACGTCGCCAGCGGCGGCAACCCCCTCCTGCTCCGCGAGCTGGTGCTCCAGGCGTTCGACCGCGGCCTCGTGCACGACGACTCGGGGACGTGGCGGCTGACGGGCCCGCTCGCCCCCAGCCGCCGTCTCGTCGACGTGCTGGCGACGCGCCTCGGGGCGCTCAGCCCCTCGGCCCGCGGCCTCCTCGACCAGCTGGCGGTGTGCGCCCCGCTGGGGCCGGCGGAGCTGGCCGGCCCGGTGGCCGACGACGAGCTGGAGGCCCTCGAGCGCGCCGGGCTCCTGCTCGTGATCGTCGACGGCCATCGGCACCAGCTGGTCCTGGCCCACCCCCTCTACGGCGAGGCCCTCCGGGCCGACCTGACGGTGCTGCGCCGACGGGCGATCCTGCTGGCCGTCGCCGCCC
>DATHEV010000098.1:0-2818 GCA_035318405.1 Iamia sp. | reverse complement strand
GGCCCGGGGGGTGGCCGCGATCACGTCTCGGCGTTCGTCGCCGCTGGTCAGAACCCCTTCAGGTCGGGGCCACGTGGGTAGCCTGGGCCGCCGTGGGCGACACGATCCGCCTCGATGCCGAGCCCCGGAGCGTCGGCCACGCGCGTCGCTTCTGCTCAGCGACGCTGGAGGGCTGGGGTGTTGCCGGCGAGCTGATCGACACGTGCGTGCTGCTCGTCAGCGAGCTGGCCACCAACGCCGTGCTCCACGCCCGCACACCCTTCACCGTCACGATCGAGCGGCGGCCGGCGCTGCGGGTCGAGGTCCACGACGAGGACCCCCGCCTGCCCCACCCCCGCGACTACGGCCCCGAGGCCTCCTCGGGCCGGGGGTTGCACCTGGTCGAGCTCCTGTCGCAGAGCTCGGGCACGGTCACCCACGCCGCCGGCGGGAAGTCGGTCTGGTTCGAGCTGGCGTGGGATCCGGAGATGGCGGGGTGACGCTCGTGCGCTACCTCGCCACGCCGGTGGCCCTCTTCATCGAGCTCCAGGAGTCGCTCGACGGCTTCCAGCGCGAGGTCCAGCTGACGTCGCTCGACGGCGCCGAGCCGGTCGGCGCGGACGTCGTCGAGGGGATGGTCGTCGAGCGCGACGCCTTCGTCGACATCCGTCTCGCCCTCCACGACCAGGCCGTCGCCGCCCGCGAGGCGGGTCTGGAGCACGCCGATCTCGAGGTGCAGTTCCCCGCCGATGCGGTCGAGCGGGTGCTGATGGTCACGACCGCGGCCCGCCAGGCCGATCGGGCGGCGGCCGAGGGCCGGCTGCTCACGCCGCCGGTGCGGGACGAGGTCCGCCGGGTGCAGTCGTGGATGTACGACCAGGTCGAGGTCCAGCTCAGGGGGGGCACCCCGACGCCGTTCGACCCCACGTCCGGAACCGGGGCGGAGGACGGGTGACCGAGGGGTTCACCCTCCACCTGCGAGCCGTGCCGCCGACCCTGATGCTCGGCCTGCTCGACACGCTCGACGGGCTGCACCGCGAGGTCCAGGTGGCCGCCCTCGACGACGAGGGGGCCGACCTCGTGGGCCAGGCCACCCACGACGCCCTGGTCGGCGATCGCGATCGCGTCGAGGGGCCCCGGAACGCCATCCTCGACCAGGCGGCGAAGGCCCGGGACGCCGGCCTGGACCGGGTCGACATCACCGCCCACTACGGCGCCGCCGAGGTGGTGCCGTTCCTGTCGGCCCGGGTCGGCGTGCAGTCCGCCGACGCCGCCGCCCAGCGGGGCGAGCTGCTGGCCTCGCCGATGACCGCGGGGCAGCGCGACCTCTGGACGTGGGTCGGGTCCGAGTTCGAGGCCCAGGTCGCCGGTCGCCCGCCGACCCCTTACGCCCCGGCGGGCGGCTAGCCGATGGCCCGGGGCAACGTCCTCTTCGTCACCGTCGACCAGTGGCGCGGCGACTGCCTGTCGGCGGCCGGCCACCCGCTGGTGCACACGCCCACCATGGACGCCCTGGCCGACCGGGGCGTCCGCTTCGCCCACCACTGGGCCAACGTGGCCCCCTGCGGGCCGTCGCGCACCACCCTGCACACGGGCATGTACGCCCAGAACCACCGGTCGGTGCTGAACGGCACGCCCCTCGACGCCCGCTTCACCAACGTGGCCCTCCTCGCCCGGGACGCCGGCTACGTCCCGACCCTGTTCGGCTACACCGACACCACCGTCGACCCTCGCGGCCTGGCCCCCGACGACCCTCGCCTCTTCAGCTACGAGGGCGTGCTCCCCGGGTTCGAGGTGGCGGTCAACGACCCGTCGGAGACG
Source organism: Iamia sp. (assembly GCA_035318405.1). Taxonomy (GTDB): domain Bacteria; phylum Actinomycetota; class Acidimicrobiia; order Acidimicrobiales; family Iamiaceae; genus Iamia. The sequence goes on along the minus strand of DATHEV010000098.1, from coordinate 1,018 downwards.
GCGGGCCCGCTGGAGTGGGGGCGGTGGCTCGCGGGCCGGGGCGTCGACGTCCCGGCCGACCCCGGCGACCTCTACCGGCCCGACCTGTCGTTCCCCGGCGCCGACGCCCGCAGCGAGTGGTGGGCGCCCGGCCACCTCGGCCCCGACGACACCGAGACAGCGTTCCTGGTCGACACGCTGATCGACTGGTTCCGGCACCGGGACGACGCCGAGCCCTGGTTCGTGCACGCCAGCTTCATCCGCCCCCACCCCCCGTACCGCAACGCCGTCGGCTACCACGACCGCTACAAGGCCGAGGACGTCCCCGACTTCCGCGGCCTGCCCGACCGGGAGGCCGCCGGTGCCCTCCACCCCATGGCCGCCGTCGCCATGGGGATCCCGGGTGTCGGCGCCCCGATCGACGAGGGCGATCGCCGCCAGCTGCGGGCGACCTACTACGGGATGATGGCCGAGGTCGACGACCAGCTGGGTCGGCTCCTCGGGTGGCTGGGCGACGAGGGCCTGCTCGACGGCACCCTCGTCGTGCTCACCTCCGACCACGGCGACCAGATGGGCGACCACTGGCTGATCGAGAAGCTGGGGTGGTGGGACGAGAGCTACCACGTGCCCCTGATCGTCTGCGACCCCCGGGCCGAGGCCGACGCCCGCCGAGGCTCGGTGGTGGCCACCCCCACCGAGCACGTCGACGTGCTGCCGACGCTGTGCACGTGGATGGACGTCGAGGTGCCGCTCCAGTGCGACGGGCGCGCCCTCCAGCCGTTCCTCCACGACGATCCCGGCCCGGCCGGACCCGAGGGCTGGCGCACCGAGGTCCACTGGGAGTGGGACTTCCGCAACCCGTGGCTCCACCTGGCCGAGGACCTCCTCGGCATCCCGATGGAGCAGTGCAGCCTGAACGTGGTCCGGGGCCCGCGTTGGAAGCACGTCCACTTCGCCGCCGACCCGTCGGTCCTGCCGCCGCTCCTGTTCGACCTGGAGGCCGATCCGGAGGGCTGCGTCGACCTGGCCGCCGATCCCG
>DATHEV010000097.1:0-2669 GCA_035318405.1 Iamia sp. | reverse complement strand
GCCGACATGGTCCCGGCGGCGGGCTTCGGCCTCGACGAGATCCCGAGCCGGGGCCTCGAGCGCAAGATCAGCCTGGGCGCGCTCAAGGCGGGGTTCGGGCTCCTCGGGGCGGCCCGTCGGGGCATCTCGGTCGTGGGGAGGCGCAAGCCCGGCGTCGTCGTGTCGCTGGGCGGCCACGCCGCCCTGCCCGGCGTCGTCGGGGCCGTCGTGCGGCGCCGGCCGCTCGTGCTGCTGGAGCAGAACGTCAAGGCCGGCGGGGTCAACAAGCTGCTGGCCCGCTTTGCCGAGGCCAGTGCGGTGTCGTTCCCGGGCACCGACCTGCGTCGGGCCCACCTCACCGGCAACCCGCTCCGAGCCGACCTGGTGGCGGCGGCCGAGGCCCGACGGGGACCGGACGGCGACGCCGTCCGCGACGACGCCCGCCGCACGCTCGGCCTGCCCCTCGACCGCACCGTCGTGCTGGTCACCACTGGCTCGCTCGGTGCCGGACGGGTGAACGACGCCGTGCGGGCCCTGGCCGATCGCTGGGCCGACCGCGACGACGTCGCCATCCGCCACGTCACCGGTCGACGCGACCACGAGAAGATCGCCGGCTCGGCCCCGCCCCCGGGTGCCGCCCTCCACTACGACATCGTCGCCTACGAGGACCGCATGCCCGTCGCCATGGCCGCCGCCGACGTGGCCGTCACCCGGGCCGGCGCCAGCACGTGCACCGAGCTGGCCGCCTTCGGGGTGCCGGCGATCATGGTGCCGCTGCCGATCGCCACCCGCGACCACCAGTTCGCCAACGCCACCGTCCTGGCCGATGCCGGCGGAGCCGTCGTCGTCCGCGATGCCGCCTTCGACGTCGACCGGCTGGAGGCCGAGCTGGCCCCGCTGGTGGCCGACGCCGCCCGCCGGGCCGAGATGGCCACCGCCATGGCCGGCCAGGGCCGTCTCGACGCCGCCGCCCGCGCCGCCGCCGTCATCCTCGAGGTCGCCCGATGAACCGCCCTCCTGCGAACTCGGGGGGAAATGCGCCCCTGGGAGGGCACATCTCCCCCCGAGTTCGGTTCCGGGGTGCCCGATGAGTGGCGAGACCGAGCTGGACCTGGCCGGGCCGAGCCGGCACATCCACATCGTGGGGGTGGGCGGAGCCGGGATGCGGGCCATCGCCACCGTGCTGGTCGCCATGGGCCACCGGGTGTCGGGCTCGGACATGAAGCCCTCGCCCGGGCTCGAGCGCCTCCGGGCCCTCGGCATCGACGTGTTCGTCGGCCATCGCGGCGAGCAGGTCGGCACCGCCGACCTCGTCGCCGTGTCGACCGCCATCCCGGCATCGAACCCCGAGGTCGTCGCCGCCCACGAGGCCGGCATCCCCGTCCTGCGGCGGGCCGAGATCCTCGCCGCCATCACCCGGGTGCGCCGGACCCTCTCGGTCTCGGGCACCCACGGCAAGACCACCACCACCACGATGCTCGCCCTCGTCCTCGTCGAGGCGGGCGTCGAGCCGTCCTTCATCATCGGCGGCGACGTCAACGAGATCGGGTCCGGGGCCGTGTGGGAGGAGGGCGAGCTGTTCGTCGTCGAGGCCGACGAGAGCGACGGCACCTTCACCGAGCTCGCCACCGACCTGGCCGTCGTCACCAACGTCGAGGCCGACCACCTCGACCACTACGGCGACCTGGCCGCCATCGAGGCCGCCTTCGACGAGTTCGTGGCCGGCGCCCGCCTGGCCGTCATCTGCATCGACGAGCCCAACGCCGCCGCCCTCGCCGGCCGTCACGACGACGTCACGACCTACGGCACCGGTGAGGGGGCCGACTACCGCATCGTCGACGTCGCCGTCGACCGGGTCGGCACCCGCTTCGCCATCGAGCACGGGGGCGAGGAGATGGGCCGGGTCGACCTCCCCATCCCCGGCCTCCACAATGCCCGCAACGCCACCGCCGCCCTGGTGGCCGCCCTCCTCGTCGGAGCGCCCTTCTCGGCGGCCGCCGCCGCCCTGGGCCGCTACGCCGGGGTGGCGCGCCGCTACCAGTTCCGGGGCCAGCTCGACGGCATCACCTTCGTCGACGACTACGCCCACAACCCGGGCAAGGTGGCGGCCGTCGTCGGCACCGCCGCCCAGGGCGGGTGGGATCGGGTCGTCACCGTCTTCCAGCCCCACCGCTACTCCCGCACCGAGGACCTGTGGCGTGACTTCGGCGTCTCGTTCGCCGGGGCCGACGTGGTGGTCGTGACCGACGTCGACGGCGCCGGCGAGCTGCCCCGGCCGGGTGTCACCGGCCAGCTGGTGGTCGATGCCATCGCCGAGGCCGCCCCGGAGCAGGCCGTCGTCTACCTGGCCGACCGCCACACCCTCGCCGCCGACCTGGCCGAGGTGCTCCAGCCCGGCGACCTGTGCCTGTCGCTCGGCGCCGGCGACATCACCGGCCTGGCCGACGAGGTGCTGGCCGTCCTGGCCCGGGCCGACGTCGAGGCTGACGGCACCGTCGCCCCCGACGACGCGGACGGTCCCTCGCAGTGAACGAGACGGTCGCGGCCGTGGCCCGCGCCACCGCCGTGCTGGGCGATCGGGCTCGCCCCGAGGTCGACGTCGGCGCCCTCACCACCTACCGGGTCGGCGGGCGGGCCGCCCTGCTCGTCGAGGCCGCCGACGAGTCCGACCTCGTGCTCGTGGCCCGGGC
>DATHEV010000096.1:0-6933 GCA_035318405.1 Iamia sp. | reverse complement strand
TCGACCTCGGGGAGCAGTGGCTGGTCGTGACCCTGTGGGGCGCGGCCTCGTGGATCCGGCTCGACGACCGCCTGCTCGACGACGTGCCCGGCGACGACGGCGTCCTGGTCGGCTGGACGGTCACCGCCCTGACCGTCGAGCGCACGTGGCTGGCGATCGACCTGGCCGGCGAGCACACCCTGCGGCTGGCCCACGACCCCGACGACCGCCCCCGGCTGGCCCAGGGCCAGCCCCGGGTGCTGGGCCCCGACGACGATCTCCGCACCGCCGTCGTCCTCGCCCCCACCACCGAGATCTGGGTCTGACCCTCAGCCCTTCCGCAGCACGGTGAGCACGAAGCCGAGCTGCGCCAGGTGGAGCGTGACCATCCACATGAGGAGCCGGTTGAACCCCTTGTGCATCTCCGTGCGGAGGTCGGACGCGACCTTGTCGACGTAGTCCTTGGTGGCGGGTCGTTCCGCCTCGGTCGCCGGGAAGTTCGTGAGCATCTCTCCGACCGCCTCCTCGTCCTCGATGATCGTGGTGAGCCGGCGGTACAGGACCGCTCGGCTCCGTTCGCTCAGGGACATGACAGCCCTCCTGACGTCGTGTGTCAATGAGGGGAAGTCGGGCCACGCTTACCCGGCGTGGCGGCGACCGAACCGCCGAGATCAGCCCTCTCGCAGGCGGGCCTTGGCGGCGCGCTTGGCCTGGGTCAGGTCCACCCGCTGGGGGTGTTCCTTGTAGAAGGGGTCGATCGGAAAGCAGCCCGACACGAGCCCGTTCCGGGGCGCCGTGGTGCAGTCGCTGAAGGTGCGGCACACCAGGGTGCGCTCGAGCGGGCGGCCGGCCAGGACGTCGGCGGCCAGCTCGGGGTAGCTGAGGACCATCCGCCCCAGCCCGACCATGGCCGCCCCGCCCCCGGCCACCACGGCCTGGGCGACGTGCGGCAGCCAGTCCTGGAGGTACGAGTAGCCCGAGCCCACGATGGCGATCGCCGGGTGGGCGGCCGCGAGCTCGGCCGTGACCGCCAGCTGGCGCGCCACCCCGACCAACGGGTCCTCGGGCGGCTGGTAGCCGTCGGACGGTGGGAAGAAGGCCGGCCGCTGGACGTGCGGGTTGTAGTACGGGCTGCCGGCGGTGGTGCTGACCAGGCCGATGCCCAGCTCGGTGAGCAGGTCGAGGAAGGCATGGACCTCGGTCAGGTCGATGCCCAGGCCGGTGCCGTCGCCGCCGAAGGCGTGGGGGTAGCGGCCCTCGGTGGCGGGCACTCCCGTGCCGCCCTCGCCCGGCGCGAAGGGCCGGACGTCGAACGCCGACAGGCGGACGGCCACGCCGAGCCCGGGCGCACGGTCGCGGATGCCGGCGACGACCGAGCGGAGGAAGTGGGTCCGGCCCACCAGGTCGCCGCCGTAGGGACCGGGTCGGTCGTGGGCGCTCAGCAGCTCGTGGAGGAGGTAGCCGTGGCAGTGCTTCACGTCGACCAGCTCGAAGCCGGCCTGCTGGGCCAGTACCGCGGCGACGACGTAGCGCTCGACCAGCTCGTCCAGCTCGTCGTCGGTGAGCAGGCTGGTGCCGTCGGCCGCCGAGCGGTCGTCGAGCTCGGGGTGGCGGTAGGCCGTCCGGGGCCGGGGCGCGCCCTCGGGGCGACTCCAGCGACCGGAGTGGGTGAGCTGGAGGGCGGCCACCTGGCCGGGGCGGAGAAGAGCCCGCAGGTCGGCGATGTCCTCGACGGTGCGCTCGTCGAGGACGAGCTGGTTGGGGTTGGCCCGGCCGTCGGCGCGGACGGCCGTGGCCTCGCCCCACACCAGGCCGCAGCCGCTGGCGGCGAAGCGGGTCCACCGACGCCGTACCAGGTCGGTGGGGAACCCGTCGGCGGTGCCGTCCCAGCCCTCCATGGGCAGCACGGCGAACCGGTTGCGGATCGTGATCGTGCCTGCGCTGGCGTCCTCGAACGACACCGGCGACGCCAGCACGCCGTCGGGCTCGACCGTCTCCGCCAGCGGGATCTCGACGCCGAGCCCGTCGAGGTGGGCCCGCAGGGCGTCGAGCGTCTTGAGGTTCTTGACCTGCGTCGGGCGCTCGCTCACAGTCCCCAACCCTCGAGCCGCTCGAGGACGTCGGCCAGCAGCGCCCGGTCGGAGTCGGGTCGGCGGGGCGCGCCGGCGGGGGTGGTGTCGCTCGACGCCCAGCCCCGCAGCGCGAAGAAGATGGCGGCGTCGTGGCGGTACCCCGGCACCGGCGCCCGGAAGGTGAGCTGGCCGAGATGCTGGAGCAGGTCGTTGAGCTCGTGGAAGCGGGGATCGCCGTCGGCCCACATGCGATCACGGGCGGCGAAGGCCTCGGGGGCGAAGGTCGACAGGCCCAGCAGGTAGTCGGAGCCGTACATCACCATGTCGATGGCCAGGTCGTTCCCGGTGAGGACGAGGAAGTCGGGCCGGACCTCGTCGCGCAGGTCCAGCCGCTCCCACTCGAGCACCCGGCTCAGCGACGAGTGCTTGGCCCCGATGCAGCTGGGGATGCCGAGCAGGCCGCGGTAGGCGTCGAGCGAGTAGATCCGCCCGTAGGGCACGAACATGGCGCCCAGCTCGAAGCCGATGAAGCGGTCGACGCCCTCGCCGAGGTCGGCCAGGGCGGCGACCCAGCCGGCGTCGTCGAGGGCGTTCAGCCCGTGGCTGGGGAACACCACCGGCGTGCCACCCCGCTCGGCGATGGCCTCGGCCGCCGTGCGGTAGGCCGCCGCGTCGTAGGCGGCGCCGGGCTCGTCGGCCACGTGGGCGCCGGCCACGAAGTCGCCCCCGGTGACGGCGGCGGCCAGGTCGAGCACGCGGGCCTTGGTGGCGTCGTCGAGCAGCTGGACGTAGCCGGTGTCCATGTTCACCGCCGGGGTGAGCCCGGCGGCGTGGGTGCGGGCGACGTGGGCCTCGACCGCGGGCCATTCGATCTCACCGGCGGCCGTGAACGGCAGGAGGACGGCGGACATGCCGGTGATCCGGCGGCGGGGCCGGATCCGGCCCACCACGGCCTCCTCGGTCAGCGCGGTGCGGTCCACGACCCCATCATGGGCCAGCGATCCCGTACCGTCGCACCCGTGGCGGACCACGTCGGGCCCGATCCCGTCCGCGGGGCGGGGCGACGACCGGCGGTGGCGGCGGGGCTGGTCCTCGTGCTCGCCGCCCTCGCCGGGGAGCTGCGGGCGCCCGCTCCCGTGCTGCCCGCATCCGTCACCCTCGGGTTGGCCGCGCTGGCCGTCGTCGTCCTGGCGGCGCTGGTGGCCACGACGAGCGGGCCCGCGCTCGTCACCGGCCGGGCGCTCCGCACCGCCGCCCTCGTCCCCATCGGCCTCATCACCTTCCTGGTCGTGGGGCCGCGCTTCCGGCTCCTGGTCGTGATGCTCGCCATCCTGGCCGGCCTGCTCGCCCTGGCGGTGGCGATCGCCGCCGTGGCCACCGTCTCGACCCGTCGCCGCGACAGCGTCACGGCCCTGGTCGCCGTCGTCGCCGTCGCCGTCGGCGGCTGGTTCGGTGCCGGCGTCGTCCGCGAGGGCCGGATGGCCATCCACGCTGATCGCTACCGCTCCGAGGCCGAGGCCCTCATCGGGCGTCCGATCGCCGGGAGCAGCGTCTGGAAGGCCCACGGGTTGGACGAGCCCCTCGCGGCCTTCCGGACGTTCGAGGCCGTCCCGGGGCACGAGGAACGCCGCGTCCCGATCGCCGTCGCCTGGCTGTGGGACCCCGGCGAGGACGGCCCCGCCGCCTCCTACGGCGTCCTCTACGCGCCCGATGACGGCGGCCTGCGGGCCTACGTCCCGACCGAGGGCCAGGCATCCGATTGCACGGCGACCGCCGTCGACCACTTCTACTGGTGCGCCTTCGTCTGAGCGCGTGCCGCCTCAGCCGGTGACGTCCCGACGTGCCTGGCAGGATGCCGTCCATGACCGAAGAGCGCATGGAGGTCCAGCGGGTGATCGAAGCGGAGCCGGCGGAGATCTTCGCCGTGCTGTGCGACCCGCACGGGCACGTGGCCATCGACAGCTCGGGGATGCTCCAGTCGGCCGACGGCGAGACCGCCGCCCAGGCCGGGGACAGCTTCGTCGTGCACATGGACCGGGAGGCGCTGAACGACTTCCCGATGGGCAAGTACGACGTCACCGTGAGCATCAAGGACTTCGAGCAGGACGCCCTGATCTCGTGGACGATCCTGGGTCAGATCCGCCCCCAGATCGGCCACATCTACGGCTACCGGCTCGAGCCGGGCGAGAACGGCACGGTGGTGACGTCCTTCTACGACTGGTCCGAGATCGATCCGCAGTGGCGCGAGGCGAACATCTTCCCGATCATCCCCGAGAGCGCCCTCCGGGCCACGCTGGGGATCCTCGATCGCACCGTCAAGCGGGGCTACCCCAAGGGCTGACCGGGTGCCGGCGGTCGTCCACCTGCTCGGCTACCCGGGTACCGGCAAGCGCACGATCGGTGCCGCCCTGGTCGCCGCCGTCCCGCGGGACGACCACCGGTTCGTCCTCGTCGACAACCACCTGACGTCGAAGCCGGTCCTGGCTGCCCTCGACAAGGACCCTGCCGTGCCGCTCGATCCCCGGGTCTGGGCCTACGTCACCGACCTGCGCGTGCACGTGTTCCAGGCCATCGAGGACCTGGCTCCGCCGACGTGGTCGTACGTCTTCACCAGCTACGTCGTCGAGGACACGCCGTCGCAGACCCCCGGTCGGCTCCAAGCCCTGGCCACCGCCCGGGAGAGCACCTACGTCCCCGTCCTGCTGCACTGCGCCGACGACGAGCGGCGCCGCCGGGTGGTCGGGGCCGATCGAGCCGCCGAGCACAAGTGGATCGACCCCGACGGCGTCATGCAGGACGTCGCCACCCGCCGCCTGACCCGCCCCGAGAGCCCCCACCTGCTCGACCTCGACGTCACCGCCCTGACCCCGGCGGCCGCCGCCGACGTCGTCCTGGCCCATGTGCTCACCTGCGGCTGACCGCGGCGCGGACCGGACGCGGCGGTGCCCCCGCCTGCGGGGCGGGGGCACCGATGCTGTCGACGGGTCGTGACCCTGGTGGCGGTGCGCCCGCTCAGGCCGAGCGGACGATGCGGGCGTGGGCGACCTGGCCCTCGCCACTGACGAGCTCGGCCACCTCGTAGCCGTCGGGCACGGTGACGCCGTCGGCGAAGAGCCTCTCGCCGCCCCGCAGCAGGATCGGGGCGTAGGCCAGGTGCAGCTCGTCGACCAGGCCGGCGGCGAGGTACTGCTGGACGACGGCGCAGCCGCCCCCGAGCCGGACGTCCTGGCCGTCGGCCGAGGCCATGGCGCGCTCGAGGGCGACCTCGATGCCCTCGGTGACGAAGTGGAACGTGGTCCCGCCAGCCATGGGGATGGGGTCGTGGGCGTGGTGGGTCAGGACGAAGACGTCGTGGTGGTAGGGCGGGTCGTCGCCCCACCAGCCCGACCAGTCGGAGTCGCCCCACTCGCCCCGGATGGGCCCGAACATGTTGCGGCCCATGATGTGGGCGCCGATGCCCTCGATGCCGGCGGCGATGTTGCGGTCGTCGACACCGGTGGTGCCGCCCTCTTGGCCCACCTCCTGGCGCCAGGTGCGGGTGTCGAACATCCACTGGTGGAGGTCCTCGCCCCCCTCGCCGAGCCCGGCGTCGAGGCTCTGGTTCGGGCCGGCGACGTAGCCGTCGAGCGAGATGCCGAAGTTGAGGACACGGAGCTTGGACATCGGAGGACCTCCCGGTCGTGGTGGCGCACCCCGGTGGCTGCGCTCGACCGGGACGTCGTACCCGGCGTCCGGTTCTCGACACGCCCCCGCCATCTTCCTGGACGAACGGGCGGACTCCCCGGACGAACGGCCGCTCAGACCTCGGCCTCGACGGGGCGGTCGGCGCTGACGGGGAGGTCCTGGGGGCCGCCACCGACGGCGTCGGTCACGAGCTGGAGCACCCACACCACGCCGGGCAGGCGTCCGATCCAGCTGGCCATCGCCCAGCCGAGGTGAACGTGCTCGAGGGCCCGTCCGATGGCGGCCACCCCGTCGTCGGCGCGGCCGCCCTGCACGTAGGTGATGCGGCGGAGCGCCACCGGGCTGGCCTCGGCCGGTCGCACCACCAGGCCCACGGCGGGGCGCCGGGCGAGGAAGCCGCCCACCTCGCGGCACGGGTCGCACGACGTGGCCGCGTGGACCACCGCCGGCTCGGTGACGGCCGGCCGCCACGACGGGATCCAGAGCCGCACCACCCGCCGGTACGCCCGCCACTCGGCGCCGAAGCGGGCCCCCAGCTCCCCGTCTTCGCACCAGGCGGCGATGCCGGCCGAGAAGGCGGCGCCGCCCACGGCGGCCATCGTCACCGCCGGGCTCGACAGGAGGGCGCCCCAGCCGGCGAGGAGGAGGGTGGCGCCCAGCTGCATGGGGTTGGCCACGTAGGCGTAGGGCCCGCTGGTGACGAGGCGGCGGGGCGGGTCGAGCGGCACCGGGGTGCCGCCGGCCGCGGCGAACTCGCGCACGGCCTGGAGGGCGAGGGCGGCGGCGGGGGCGCTCACGACGGCGGCGACCACCAGCTGCCACCGGGGTCGCGCCAGCAGGGCGGACCAGTCCTCGCCGGTGATCACGAAGACGAGCGTCGGCAGCACGAAGCCGAGCAGCCCGGTGAACGCCACCATCTGGAGCGCGGCCCGGGCCACCGGCCACCGGTCCCGTGTCGTGAGCCCGCCCAGCACCAGACCCGGCCCGAGCCCCAGCCCCACCCCGACGGCCTCGCCGACCAGCCACGTCCGGTCGAGCACGACCACCGGGTGGGCGAGGGGCATGAGGACGAGGTCGGCGAGGACGAGCGCGACCCCGGCCACCGCCAGGCGGGTGGGGGCGAGGAGCGGGACCGCCCCCCAGAGCAGCGCCCACCCGATCCAGAGCTCGACCGGGACGCCGGCGACCGATGGCGTGG